>JAGWPB010000077.1 GCA_028870665.1 Lysobacteraceae bacterium | reverse complement strand
TTGCTGGACGCGACGGCCAGCGCCGACACCTTGCTTAGGTCGGTGATGATGTCCTCGGTGATGCCATCGCTGAAATACTCTTGCTCGGGATCGCCGCTCATGTTGATGAAAGGCAGCACGCATACGGAGAAGCGTCTGGAATCGGCTTGCGATCCGGACTTGGCAGTAGCGGTTTCCGCCGTGGCCGAACGCGCCTCGGTGCGCGCGATCATGGCGGCCAGTGCGTGCAGGCATTCCTGCAACGCGGGATGCGCTGGATCCTCGCCCCAGTCGTCAAGGTCGGTGGTATGGATCGCGCGTACGTCGATCGGCAGCCGCGCCTGGTCGAACCTCACCGGAACCAGCACCCCGCGCTCGGCGGCATCGCGCGCCTCCCCGCGCACCCAGCGCGACACGACCGAAATCGGCGTCCACACCACCAGCACCGCCTTGGCGGCCTGCAGCGCTTCGTCGATCTCGTCGTCGAACTCCTTGCCCGGGCTGATCTCCGGATCCCACCACACCGACCAGCCCCTGGCCTCGATCGCTGCTACCAGCGGCGTGACGCGCGCCTTGTCGGCGCGGGCGTAGGAAATGAAAACATCAGCCATGGGTTCTACCTTCGCTGTCCGCCATTGCCAAGGCCGGGCACGCGGGTCGGGTGGCGACCATCAGGCGGTCTCCGGTGCCGGTGGCACGCCGGCCTTCGCCGCCGCCAGACGCGCCTCCGCGGAGGCGACCAATGCCTGGAAACGCGGGTCGCCGTGGAGCGATTCGAGGTCGGGATCGGCTTTCAGATAGCGCAGGAATGAACCGGTAATCTCGCCGAACAGCGGCTTGAGCATTTCCAGCGCGGCTTCCTTTTCGTGGAGGTAGCAGTTCAGGGCACATGCGAAGTTGTAGCGCATGTCCCAGTTTTCCGGATCGATCACGATCGCGCGGGTCATGCGGGTCTTTGCGCGTTCACCCTCGCCCAACGAAGCCAACGCATAGGCGCTGTAGACCAGCGCGCTCGAATTGTTCTGGTCGCGCGCAAGGATGCCCTCCGCGCGATGCAACGCGAACTCGGCGGATCGGCGCAAACCGGCGTCATTGCCCAGCACCTTGTAGCAGGCGATCAGCATGCCCGCCGAGTTGAGGTCCGCTTCCATCAGGCTGACGGCCTTTTCGTACCGGGCGATCGCGGTTTCGTAGTCGTGCAACAGGTAGCTCAGGCGCCCTGCCGAGCGGTTGGCTTCGTAGGATTCAGGGTCCAGCTTGAGCGCAATCTCGATTTCCCGCGCCGCCGCGTCGGTCTCGTCCTTCATGAGCAGGATGTAAGCCTTGACTGCATGGGCCTCGGCCAGATCCGGGTTGATGGCCAGCGCGCGCTCGGCCGCCGCCATGCCGTCCTCCGATTGCACGCCCCACTCGCGCAGGCTGCGAAAGCCCATGGCCATGAGTGCCCAGGCCGGCGCGTAATTGGGATCGATTTCCGTCGCCCGCGTACACAGGCGAACGATCGCCTGGGCGGAACGCAGGTCCTCCTGGTTGTTCACGTAAGTCTGGCGCGCCATCAGGAACAGGTCATGGGCTTCCACGCTGTCGGTACCGCGCCGCTCGATGGCCTTCTTCTCGGATGGCAGCAGCCGTAATTTCAGGGCCTTGACGATGGCGTGGGAAATCTCGTCCTGCAACGCGAAGATGTCGCTCGCATCGCGGTCGTAACGCTCGGCCCACACGTGCCGGTTGCTGGTGCCGTCGATCAACTGGGCGCTGATCCGCACGCGTCCGCCGGCCCTGCGCACGCTGCCTTCCAGTACGTGCGTGACCTTGAGGTCGTGCGCGACCTTGGGCACGTCGACCTGCTTGCCCTTGTATAGGAATGAACCGTTGCGCGAGACGACTTCCAGCGCCGAGACCTTGCTGAGGTCGGTGATGATGTCTTCGGTGATGCCGTCGCTGAAATACTCCTGCTCGGGATCGCCGCTCATGTTGTTGAAGGGCAGCACGCAGATCGAAAAACGTACGGCCTGCCTGTCCGAATCCGAAGATGTCGAAGTGCTTGCCGCCTTCGTGGATTGCGCGGTCTGTGCACGGGCGATCATCGCGCCCAACGCACGCAGGCACTCCTGCACTGGCGGACTAGATGTATCTTCGCGCCAACCGTCAAGATCGGTGGTGTGGATGGCGCGCACGTCCATGGGCAGGCGCGCCTGCTCGAAACGCACCGGCACCAGAATTCCCCTTTCGGCCGCTTCACGCGCTTCGCCGCGTACCCAACGCGATACCACCGAGGTCGGCGTCCACACCACCAGCACCGCTTTGGCTGCCTCGATCTCGGCGTCAATCTGGTCGTCGAACTCCTGGCCGGGGCTGATCTCGGGATCCCACCAGACAGACCAGCCCTTGGCCTCGATCGCGGCCACCAGCGGCGCGACCCGCGCCTTGTCGCTGCGGGCGTAGGAAACGAAGACGTCAGCCATGCCTGTCAACCCTCGATACGGGATCGGCCGCAGCAACCCTTCCGTTTTCGAGCATAGCAGCGGCCGAAGGAGACGCGGCAATTGAGTCGGCCGGGCGTCAATCGGCGGCTGTGGCCATGGGTGTCACCGCTGCAGGCGCTCGATCCCGACGCGCCCAGTCAATCGGCCGCACCGGTCCGACGACGAAGACCCAGGCCAACCCTCCCAGCACGGACATCGCCGCTGCGATCAGGAACGCCAGCATGAAGTTGCCGGTTCGATCGACGAGCACCCCGGTCAGAAACGGAGCAACCAGGCCGGCGATGTTGCCGATGCCATTCTGGATACCCATCCAGCGGCCCGCCGCGGGGGCGCCGGCAAGCGATTGGGCGACGGCATAGATGTTTGGAGAAACCAGACCGAAGGCAGCACCCGTCAGCAGGAACAGCAGCGCGGATGTCCCGGCGCTGGTCACCACGGCGCTGCCGACGATGAAGACCGCGGACAATGACATGCCGGCGCCCATGAACGATTTGCGCACCAGGGTTGGAGAGGATCCCGATGCGATCCGGCGATCCGTGTCCCAGCCGGTGGCCATGGTCGTCAGGGCCATCAGCAGGTAGGCGCTGCCGCCGATCATCGCCATCTGTGTCAGCGACCAGCCGCGTTCGCGTACCAGGTAATAAGGCATCCACGACAGCACGAAGTACCAGACATAGTTCGCGCAGAAATGTCCCAGACCGGCGCCCCACAGGGAACGCTCGCGCAGAATGACCAGCGTCGCGGGCGGAATCCCGGAATCCTCGGCGCAGCGCTCCACGAGGCGGCGCTGCGCGATCGCCAGCCAGGGAATGACCCAGGCCAGGCTGACGAGCCCGAACCCGATGAAGAAAGGACGCCAGCCGTAGGCGGCGATGAGCAGCCCGCCGAAGAAAATGCCGAATGCCGGGCCGCATGCCATGCCCGTCATGATCACGGCGTTGGCGATGCCCCGCTGCGACTCCGGAAAACAGCGCGCGACGATGCTCGACGAGGCCGGATAGAATACCGACTCGCCAAGACCCAGAAGTACTCGCAGCACGATCAGCATGGCAAAGCCGTGTGCCAGACCGGTGAGTGACATCGCGACCGACCACACGATGAAACCCGTCAGCAGGACGCGGGCGGCGCCGAATCGATCGACCAGCCAGCCTACGACGATCTGCATCGGCGCATAGACGATGAAAAAGGCCGTGAGCAGAAAGCCGAGCTGCGTCGTCGAGAGGCCGAGTTCGTCCTTGATCAGCGGCGATGCGGTCGCGAGATTGCCGCGATCGATATAATTGATCAGTACCGAGAGGCCGAGCAGAATCAACGTCGCGAGCAGCCAGCGCGGCATGCGCGGCGAAGCATCGGGAATGGATCGACGCATGGATCCCCCTGAACCCGGTTCAATCCGGATCGCGTGAGCGCGAGCAGCCCCCTGCCCTTCGACCCATCAATACATCATCGCGGATCAGGCTGCATTATTTGCACTTGAAACTCTGATTTTCATTTTCAGCCCGGGTTTCTCCCGCACTCAAACTGCCTCGGGCTGCGCCGTCAGCAACCGCGCCTGCTGCTGTGCCTGGTACGGGCTCAGCAGGCCGGTCGCCAGCCGCTCCACCAGTTGCTCGTTCTCGCGCGCACGCAGCGCGAGCAGGGCCGCGCCGACCTCGTGCACCACATGGAACAGCAGTTCGCGCTCGTCAGGGGCGTAGCGTTCGTCCGGTCGCGGACCGAGCACGATCGCCCCAAGCAGCGTGCCGCGCACCATCATCGGAAAGACATAACCCTCCTGGCCGAGACGGCTCCTGCCGTCGTGCAGGGCCAGTTCGGCATTGCGGCTGCGCAACCGCACCAGGGCGGGATCGTCGAGATCGACCTGCTCGGGGAAGGTCTGCGCGCCCTGCTGGCGCACCCGCGCGGCGCCCGCCGCGGTGACCTCGTAGACGGCCATGCCGAGGGCGGCGGTGTGGGTCATGATCTGGTCCACGGTCTGATCCAGCAGCCGCTCGCGGCGGGTGATGAAGGCGCAATCGCGGGCAAACTCGCCCAGCGCGCTGGCGGCGCGGTACTGGCGGCGAAAGAACAGCCGCTCGACGAGGCCGTCGATGCGCCGGTGCATGGTGCTGAGCGCAACGCCCAGACCTAGCGGCACACCCAGTTCGAGCAGCAGACTCGCGCCGTAGCCGAGCGTCGTGCGCTCGATCACGCTCTCCAGCAGCGCGAACAGACCCATTACCAGGCTCATGGTCAGCGCGTATACCAGCGCCCGGTTGAGGACAAAGTTGATGTCGATGACCCGATGCCTGAGCACGGCGTAGACGAAGCCGGAGAAGCTCAGCAGCATCAGGAAATCGGTGACGATGCCGGAATCCGGATCACCGAGCCATCCGCTGTTGTAGAGGAAAATGCTCAGTATGAAGACGCTGCCGGCCCACAGCATCCAGCGCAGACGCAGGCGCCGGGTAACGTCGGCGCGTCCGTAGCTGAACACCAGCAGCGCCAGCGGCACCAGATAGCTGATGCTGAAAACCAGACCATCCGGGAATTGCAGGAGCCCGGCCCAGCCGAAGGCGACCAGGAACACCGAACCCGCAAGCCTGGGCGCCGCTCCGAAGGCCAGCAGCGCCAGGAATCCCGCGCGCCAGAACCTGCGCGATCCGCGCGTGAGCACCGGCTCGACCATCCCCTCGATCATCAGATAGAAACCGCAGCGAGCGAGCAGATAGAAGCCCGTACCGATCAAGGCGATGCCCAGCCCCGCCATCCCGTCGTTCTGGGCACTGCCGAAGCCGCTGACCAGGCCAGCCAGAAACGTCAGAGCCCAAAGTGTCATGCCCGCCGCCGCGCGGTCGCGACCGCGCCACAGCGCGATCAGCCCGATCACCCCCAACAGGATCGGGTCACTGAGCAACATCCATGCATCGAGACGGGCAGCGCCGGGATCGGGATTGATCCTTTTCACGCTGGTGACCGGCACCATGACCAGACCGCTGTCGCGACGCAGCGCGAGCGCATAGGTGTGGCCGGGCGGCACATAGAAGTCGCTGAAATGAGTGACCGCGAGCGCGATGCGTGTCGCGCGCGGCGAGGCCGCCAGATCGATGCGATCGCCGGCGCGCAGCTCGCCCGGCAGCGACCGGCCCGCCAGCGGCTCGATCACCAAAGTCTGCGGATCGACGATGCGGACGCCGAAAGGCAAGCCCCCAACGATGCCCGCAAATGCCATGTAACCGAGATAGCCGACGCAGATCACGACAAAGAGCGTGAGCGCCAAGCGCAAACCATAGCGATGCGGCATACATCCCCCTGACTGCCGGACCTGTGCCGGGCTTTGGAGCATGAAGGGTGAGGCGACACGAGCCGGATGTAGGGAATCCCCTTTCCCTCGCTCCCTCGAGAGGCGTCGCCCTGATTTAACGCAGCAGATCGTAAGGCCCGCCCCTCGCCAGCGCACGCTGGTAGGCCGGACGCGCATGGATGGCGGCCAGGTACGCCTGCAGCCGCGGATGGTTCGAGTCGAGGGCGCCGCGCGCCGCCGCGGCCTCGATCGGGAAGCTGATCTGGATGTCGGCGGCGCTGAAGGCCGCGCCGGCGAACCACGCGCTCCGGCCCAGTTCGCTTTCCATGAAGTCGAGGTGCAGCGTGATCTGCGGATTGACGTAGCCGCTCAGCACCTTGTCGGCGATGCCGCGCACGACGGGTCGCACGAAGAACGGCATCGGCCCATGCGCCAGGCGTGCGAAGACCAGGCTCAGCAACAGCGGCGGCATCGCCGAGCCTTCGGCGTAGTGCAACCAGTAGGTGTAGCGCAGGCGCTCCGGCGTGCCGGGCGCGGGCCGCAGGGCGTTGCCGCGATCGTGGCGGTCGAGCAGGTATTCGACGATGGCGCCGGATTCGGCCACGGTCACGCCGTCGTCGGTGATCACCGGCGACTTGCCCAGCGGATGCACGGCGCGCAGTTCGGGCGGCGCCAGCAGGGTCTTGGCGTCGCGCGCGTAGCGCGTCACTTCGTAATCGACGCCCAGTTCCTCGAGCAGCCAGAGCACGCGCTGCGAGCGCGAGTGGTCGAGGTGGTGCACGGTGATCATGGCGATTTTCCTGTGCGTGCCGCGGGACGCCAAGCGCCGCGTGGCGGTGACTCGGATTCAGCCCGCCGCGTCGGCCAGCATGCGCGCGATCAGCGCGTCCTTTTCGATCCACAGCGCATTGACCCACTGCTGAAAGCGCGCGCGGAAGGCGCTGTCGTTCTCGTAGTCGCCATGCTGCAGTTCGGCCGGGATCGGCCGTTCGCGCACCTGCACGCGCACCTCGCGGATGCGGCCGGCCAGCAGGTCCATCATCGTCGGTCGGCCGCCGGGATAGACCACGGTGACGTCGAGGATCGCCTGCAGCGCGTCGCCCATCGCATCGAGCACGAAAGCCACGCCGCCGGCCTTGGGCCGCAGCAGATGCGCGAACGGCGACACACGTCCAACGTGCTTCTCGGCCGTGAAGCGCGTGCCCTCGACGAAGTTCATCACCGTCACCGGCATGCCGCGGTATTTCGCGCAGGCGCGGCGCGTGGCTTCGACGTCGCTGCCGCGCAGTTCGGGATGCTTCTTCAGTGTCTCGCGATCCAGACGCTGCATGAAGGGGAAATCCAGCGCCCACCAGGCCAGGCCCAGCACCGGCACCCAGATCAGCTGCCGCTTCAGGAAGAAGCGCATGAACGGAATGCGCCGGTTGAACACCTTCTGCAACACGGGAATGTCGACCCAGCTCTGGTGATTGCCCAGCACCAGATAGCTGCCGTCTCGACGCAGCCCGTCGAGACCTTCGAGATGGAACCGCGTCGGCGTCATCCCCCCGATCAGCGCGCTGTTGACGGCGATCCAGCTCTCGACGAGGCCGGCCAGCAATGCCGAGCAGCCGCGGCGCCAGGGCGCCCACGGCAGCAGCGCCTTGAGCAGCGCGATCGCGAACAGCGGCAGGGTATGCGCCAGCGTATTGGCGGCGATCAGCAGGAAAGCCAGTGGTATCTGCAGCCAGACCGGAAGGCGTGCGTGCATCGCGGGAACGATTCCACAACGAGAGGGCCCGATTATGCCGGTGTCGCATGAGCACCGCGTCGAGAGGCACGCGAGCGTGGCTGCAATGCCCGCCGGGGTCCTGTGCCAGTTCGCCGAAATGCCGGTCCGGGTGCGCCGGTTGCGCGCCGACCGCCCCGCGCCTGCCCGGTCTTCCGGCGCGACCGGGAAGCGAGCCGTGCCGTGCCGCGCCCGCACGCAAGCCACCTGCGCTACGCTTCCGCTTCGTCCATCACCTACGCGCCGCCATGCCCTCCTTCGACGTCGTTTCGCAGGTCGACAAGCACGAACTGACCAACGCGGTCGACCAGGCCAACCGCGAGCTGGCGCACCGCTTCGATTTCAAGGGCAGCGACGCCCGCTTCGAGCTGGACGAGTTCGTGGTGACCCAGTTCGCACCCAGCGACTTCCAGCTCAAGCAGATGCTCGACATCCTGCGCGGACGGCTGGCCGGCCGCGGCATCGACCTGCGCTGTATCGACCTCGCCGATCCCGAGATCAACCTCGCCGGCGCGCGCCAGAAGGTCACCATCAGGCAGGGCATCGAGCAGGCGACGGCGAAGAAGATCGTCGCCTCGATCAAGGCCGCCAAGCTCAAGGTGGAAGCGCAGATCAACGGCGACAAGCTGCGCGTCAGCGGCAAGAAGCGCGACGACCTGCAGCTGGCGATGGCGCTGCTGCGCAAGAGCGATCTGGAGCTGCCGCTGCAGTTCGAGAACTTCCGCGACTGAGCGGCGCTCAGGCCGCGCTCTCGGCGCTGTAGCGCGCCAGCAGCCCGCTGCGCACGGTGGCGCGGAACACGACGACGAAAAACGCGTACGCCAGCACGATCTGCAGCGCCGCCAGCGCGAAGGCGATCCCCAACGTGCCGAGCGGTACCGCGTGCCCGGCGACGATCGCACGCATGCCCTCGAACACGTACGACGGCGGCAACGCGTGCGCGACCCACTGCATCCACGCCGGCAGCGTGGCCAGCGGATAGAACACTGCCGCGAACGGTGACAGCAGCGCCGGGATCGGCCACACCAGCCATTCCGACGCCGGTCCCAGCCGCAGCACCATGGCGCTGGCGAAGATGCCGAGCGCGATGCCGAACAGGAACAGCACCGCCACGAACGGCACGAACAGCGCGCCCCAGGCGAAGAACGACAGCCCGAACACCGTCGTCGCCAGGATCAGCATCACCGCCAGCCCGACCAGGCTGGTCAGGATGCTGGTCAGCATCAGGCCGGCGACGTACTCCGGAACCGCCAGCGGCGTGGCGAACAGGTTGAGGAAATTGCGCGACCACACGTCCTCGAGAAAGGCCGTGGTCATGCCGTGCATGATGCGGATGAAGAAATCCCACAGCAGTACCGCACCGAGCAGGGTGAACAGGAAATCCGGTCCGCCCGAGGTCGCGTGATCGAGATAGCGCGCGATGAAGCCCCACAGCACGATGTCGATCGCCGCCCACGCGAACAGCGGCACCACGCGGGTCGGGCTGCCGCGCAACAGGTAATACTGCCGCAGCACCAGCGCGGCGACGCGGCGCGGGCTCATGCCGTGCCCCCGGCGAAGCTCAGCGGTTCGCGCGCGACGCGGATGAACAGCGCCTCCAGCGTGTCCGCGCCATGCGCGCCGGGCAGCGTGCGCGGGTCGCCCTGCAGCAGGATGCGCCCGTGCGACAGCAGCAGCACGCGGTCGCACACCGCCTCGACCTCGAGCATGTTGTGCGAGGTCCACAGGATGCCGCCGTCGCCCTGCGTGGCGATCGCGCGGATGGTGCGGCGCAGCTCCTGCGCGGTGGCCGGATCCAGCGAGGCGGTCGGTTCGTCCAGCAGCAGCAGGCGCGGTGCGTTCAGCAGCGCCTTGGCCAGGCTGGCGCGGGTCTGCTCGCCGGATGACAGCAGACCGCAGCGGACGCGACGGAAGCGCCGCAGGTCGAACTGCTCCAGCAGCGCCTCGATGCGGGCGCCGAGGTCCGGCACCTCGTACAGCAGGCCGAAGCAGCGCAGGTTCTGCTCCACCGTCAGATTGCCCGGCAGCGGCGCGTACACGGCGGCGAAGTTGGTGCGCGCCAGCGCGCGTTCGCGCTCGCGGGACAGGTCCACGCCGTCGATGTGGATGCTGCCGGCGCCGGGCGCCAGCAGGCCGAGGATCATGTTGATCGTGGTGGTCTTGCCGGCGCCGTTGGGACCGAGCAGGCCGACGATCTCGTTGCGGCCGACCGTGAACGACACGTCGTCGACGGCCACCGTGTCCGCGTAGCGCTTGCCCAGCGCGCTGACGCGCAGGATGGCGGCCGGTGCGGACATCGGCTCAGGGACGACCGGCGCAGGCAGGACCGCCGGGCGATCGGCGGCGCGGTATGAACGGCAGCGCCGCCGATGCGACGATCACTTGCCGTCTGCAGCCTGCAGGGTCGCGGCGACCTTGTCGGCGGTGGCGTGCGCCGCCGCCAGCGTCGGCGCCTTCAGGCCCTGCTCGGCCATCGTCAGCGCCTGCTCGAGCGTGGCGTGCTCCGCGGCGCTGCGGCGGGTGTCGTTGAGTGCGCCGGTGCCCATGCCGGCGCAGGGATTGCCGGCCTTGGCGTCGTAACCCTTGCCCTCGTTGCCGACCAGGCAATTGATCACGTGGTGAAAGTGCATCCGGGCCACGTGCAGACTGGCGGCGGTGCCGGCCATGTCGGCGTGGGCCGTGGCGGTGGATACCTCGAGCTTGGGATTGTCGGCGGCCAGCGCGGCGACCGGGGCGATCAGCAGGATGCAGGCAGTGCGCAACAACAGGCGACGGATCATGGTCGGATCTCCGGTACAGGGGGAAGGCCCTCACCGACGCGGCGCGGGCGGCGATGGGCCGCCGTAAAGATTACTCGCCCGCCGGCCGGTCGGCGTGAGGGTCGCCCGGCGGCGCTCGACCCGCATCGCGCGACGCGCGCATGGCCCGGGCTCACGCCTGGCGCGGGGTCGCGTCTTCATGCCCGGCGGCGGGCGGCGAGGACGTCCTGTTGTCCGCGCCCTGCTCCGCCGGCTTGCCGCCACGACTGCGCAGCCACGCCGCGTAGTCGTCGAGGTCGCCGTCGAAGGCTTCGACGCGGCCGTCGGCCGCGCGCCAGAAACGGTCGCAGACCAGTCCGGTCAGATGGCGATCATGCGAGACCAGCACGATCGCGCCGGAGAAGTCGCTCAGCGCCTCGGCCAGCGCCTCGCGCATGTCGAGGTCCAGATGGTTGGTCGGTTCGTCGAGCAGCAGCACGTTGGGCTTGCGCCAGGCGATCAGGGCCA
>JAGWPB010000076.1 GCA_028870665.1 Lysobacteraceae bacterium | reverse complement strand
CCCGACGGCAAGACCACGCCGGAGGTGATGGAGCTGGCCGAGCAGCGCGTGTTCAGCATCGCCGAGGCCGGCGCGCGCGGACGCAAGGGCTTCGTCGACATGCGCAGCGCCGCGCGCGATGCCGTGCGCATCCTGCACGAACGTTACGAGAACCGCGGCCAGCTGACCGGCACGCCGACCGGCTTTGTCGACCTCGACAACCTGACGTCGGGCCTGCAGAAGTCCGATCTGATCATCGTCGCCGCGCGTCCGGCGATGGGCAAGACCGCGTTCGCGCTCAACATCGCCGAGCACGCCGCGATCCACGCCAAGAAGTCGGTCGCGGTGTTCTCGATGGAGATGTCCGCCTCGCAGCTGGCGTTCCGCCTGATCTCGTCGATCGGCCGCATCGACCAGACCCATCTGCGCAACGGCGACATCGCCGAGGAGGACTGGCCGCGCGTGACCAGTGCGATCCGGCTGCTCGGCGAGGCCAAGATCTACATCGACGACACCCCGTCGCTGTCGCCGGTGGACCTGCGTTCGCGCGCGCGCCGACTGCAGCGCGAGCACGGTCTCGGCCTGATCGTGATCGACTACCTGCAGCTGATGCAGGTGCCCGGCAACAAGGAGAATCGCGCCACCGAAATCTCGGAAATCTCGCGTGGGCTGAAGGCGCTGGCCAAGGAGCTGGACATCCCCGTGGTCGCCCTGTCGCAGCTCAACCGCGGACTGGAGCAGCGTACCGACAAGCGTCCGGTGATGGCCGACCTGCGCGAGTCGGGTGCCATCGAGCAGGACGCCGACGTGATCATGTTCATCTACCGCGACGAGTACTACAACAAGGAATCCGCGGACAAGGGCCTCGCCGAAGTGATCATCGGCAAGCAGCGCAACGGACCCACCGACACCCTCAAGCTCACCTTCCTCGGCCGCTACACCAAGTTCGAGAACTACGCGCCCAACAGCTACGCCGGGAGCTTCGAGTGAGCCGACTGGCGGTCGCGCGCGTGCACGCGCGCGCGCTGCAGGCCAACCTCGAACGCGCGCGCGCGCTGGCGGCGCCGGCGCGGGTGATGGCCGTGATCAAGGCCGATGGCTACGGACACGGCCTCGAGCGCGCCGCGCGCGCGTTCGCGTCCGCGGATGCCTTCGGGGTGGCGGCGATCGCCGACGGCCTGCGCCTGCGCGCGGCCGGGTTCCGCCAGCGCATCGTGGTGCTGTCGGGCCCCGACGCGCCCGGCGACCTGGCCGAGCTGCGCCGTCTGGATCTGGACGCCGTGATCCATCATGACAGCCAGCTCGGCTGGCTCGAGGCCGAGCCGGGGGGCGCTGCGCTGCGGGTCTGGCTGAAGATCGATTCCGGCATGCACCGGCTGGGTTTCGCGCCCGCTGCCGTGCGCGCGGCGCACGCGCGACTGGCGGCGCTGCCGGGCGTGCACCCCGAGATCGTGCTGATGACGCACTTCGCCGCCTCCGACGAATTCGCCAACGATCAGAGCGCGCGCCAGATCGCCGCTTTCGATGCCGCCGCCGACGGCTTGCCGGGACCGCGATCGCTGTCGAACTCGGCCGGTCTGCTGGGCTGGCCGGCGGCGCGCGGCGACTGGGTGCGCATCGGCGGCCTGCTCTACGGGCAATCGGTGGTGGAGGGCAGGACCGGCGGCGACTTCGGCTTCGTGCCGGCGATGACCCTGGCCACGCGCCTGATCGCGATCAATCGCGTCGCGCGCGGCGAGCGCATCGGCTACGCCGGCGCCTGGACCTGTCCCGAGGATATGCCGGTGGGCGTGGCCGCGATCGGCTACGGTGACGGCTATCCGCGCAGCGCGGCGGCCGGCACGCCGGTGCTGCTGCGCGGCCGCCGCGTGCCGCTGGTCGGGCGAGTGTCGATGGACCTGGTCACGCTCGATTTGCGCGATATGCCCGACGCCGCGGTCGGCGACGAGGTGGTGCTGTGGGGCGATGGCCTGCCGGCCGAAGAGGTCGCCGACCACGCCGGGACCATCAGCTACGTGCTGACCTGCGGCCTGACCCGGCGCGTGCTGTTCGTCGAGGATGCCGGCTGACATGGCCAAGGCCCGCACCGCCTACGTCTGCAGCCAGTGCGGCGGCGAGCATTCGAAATGGCAGGGCCAGTGCGCCGACTGCGGCGCCTGGAACACGCTCGGCGCCTTCGTCATCGAGCCGGCGCAGACACCCGCCGCGCGCCGCGGCAACTATGCCGGCGCCGCGGCCGGTGCGCCGCGCATCACGCCGCTGGCGTCGGTGGCCCAGGCGCAGGAGGCACGCACGTCGGTCGGCATCGGCGAGCTCGACCGCGTGCTTGGCGGTGGCCTGGTCGAAGGCTCGGTGGTGCTGGTCGGCGGGGATCCCGGCATCGGCAAGTCGACCCTGCTGCTGCAGATGCTGGGCGCGCTGGGCGTGCGCCTGTCGAGTCTCTACGTCAGCGGCGAGGAGTCGCTGGCGCAGGTGGCGGCGCGCGCGCTGCGGCTGGGCCTGTCCCTGGACCCGCTGCGCGGGCTGGCCGAAACCTGCATCGAGCGCATCCTCGAGCATGCCGCCGCCGAGCGGCCGCGCGTACTGGTGGTGGATTCGATCCAGACCATCTGGACCGAGCTGCTGACCGCGGCGCCGGGCTCGGTCGGCCAGGTGCGCGAGTCGGCCGCCCGGCTCACCCGTTACGCCAAGGAAACCGGCACCGGCGTGTTCCTGGTCGGCCACGTCACCAAGGAGGGCGGCATCGCCGGACCGCGCGTGCTCGAGCACATGGTCGACGCGGTGCTGTACTTCGAGGGCGAGGCGGGCAGCCGCTTCCGCGTGCTGCGCGCGTTCAAGAACCGTTTCGGCGCGGTCAACGAGCTGGGCGTGTTCGCGATGTCCGACAAGGGCCTGCGCGAGGTGCCCAATCCGTCGGCGATCTTCCTCTCGGCGCACAGCGGACCGACCCCCGGCAGTGCCGTGATGGTCACGCGCGAGGGCACCCGGCCGCTGCTGGTCGAGGTGCAGGCGCTGGTCGATGCCTCGCCGCTGGCCAATCCGCGGCGCGTGGCGCTGGGCCTGGAGCAGAACCGGCTGGCGATGCTGCTGGCGGTACTGCACCGTCACGGCGGAACGGCGGTGTACGACCAGGATGTGTTCGTCAACGTGGTCGGCGGCATCCGCGTGCAGGAAACCGCCGCCGACCTGCCGGTGCTGCTGGCGGTGCTGTCAAGCTTTCGCAACCGCGCGCTGCCCGACAAGACCGTCGCCTTCGGCGAGGTCGGCCTGTCCGGCGAGATCCGCCCGGTTCCGAACGGCGAGGAGCGCCTGAAGGAAGCCGCGACCCACGGCTTCGTGCGCGCGATCGTGCCCAGGGCCAACGCGCCGAAGAAGGGTCGCGTCGGCGCCCTCGAGGTCATCGCCGTCGATCGCCTCGGCGACGCGCTGGCGGCCGCCGGCTGAGCCGACCGCCGCCAGCGGGCCTGTGCTCAGGCGGCGGCTTTCCTGCGCAGGCGCAGGCTCAGCAGACCGAGCCCGGCCAGCGCCAGCAGATCGGCCGTACTCAGGGAACCGCCGCCGCCACCGCCGCCGCCCGGCGCGACGGGGGGCGCCGATACCGCGAAGGAGATCGCCGACGTGGTGCCGCCGCCCGGCGCCGGCGTCACCACCGTCACCGCGGCATTGGTCGCGGCGGCGAGGTCGGCGGCCGGGACCGTCGCCGTCAGCTGCGTCGCCGACACGTAGGTTGTACCGAGCGCAGCTCCGTTCCAGTCGATCGTCGAGGCCGGCACGAAGCCGCTGCCGGTCGCGGTGATCGTCGCGCTGCTCGATCCGCCCTGCGCCGAGGTCGGCGCGATGGAGCTCAGCGTTGGCATCGGATAGTTCACCGCGAAGGTCGCGCTGGCGCTGCCGCCGCCCGGCGCCGGCGTGCTCACGGTGACGGTCGCATTGCCGCCGCTGGCGAGATCCGACGCCGGCACCACGGCGGTCAGGATGGTCCCTGATACGTAGGTCGTGGCCAGCGCGCTGCCATTCCACTGCACCGTCGATACCGGCTGGAAGCCGCTGCCGTTGACGGTCAGGGTGAAGCCCGCGGCACCCATCGCCACCGAAGCCGGCGACAGCGAGGACACTGCGGGCACCGGATAGGCCACCGTGAGACTGGCGCCCGCCGACGCGCCACCGCCCGGGATCGGATTGTCGACGATGAAGGTGTGCGGCCCGGCCGTCGCCAGGTTCGAGGCGGGGGCCGTCACCTGCAGCTGGGTGGCCGAAAGATAGGTCGCCGCGATCGCGGCGCCGTCCAGGGTCACCGTGCTGCCGCCGACGAAACCGCTGCCGGTCAGCGTGATCGCGGTCGCCGGCGAGCCCAGCGTGACTTGCGCGGGGTTGAGCGCGGTCAGTGTCGGCGTGGGGTTGTAGGCCGGCGATCCCAGCCAGGCGCCGCGGCCGTCGGTGGCCGCCAGCAGCACCGGCTGGCTGGGGGTGGACGTGTCGAACCAGGCCAACTGGTTGACCGAGATGTTGGCCGGTCCCTGGCTGCTGGCGGTCCAGGTCTGGCCGCCGTCGATGCTGGTGTAGACGCCGGTCAGCGAGCCGGCGTAGAGAATCTGCGGGTACTGCGGATGGGTCACCAGCGAATACACCGGGCCGGGCGGCAGTCCGCCGCCGATGCCCGACCAGCTCGCGCCCGCGTTGGTCGTCACCCACACGTTGTCGTCCGTGCCGGTGGCCTTGAACCCGAGGTAGGTCACGTAAACCGTGCTCGACTGGCCGGGAACGATCCAGAAACTCTCGACCGGCCGCGTGCCGGGCAGGGTCCCGCTGCCGGACTGCGTCCAGGTCGGCGTCGTCGCCAGCGCATTGGCCGAGTGCCACACCTGGCCGTTGTTGAAGCCGACCCAGACACTGCCGGTGCTGGCCGGATCGACGGCGATGGCGCTGATGTAGTTGCCGCCGGTGCCGACGGGCAGGGTGGCACCATTGATGCTGGCCCAGGTCGGGTTGCCGCCCTGGATGCCGCTGCCCAGCCACAGCGAGGCGCCGCCGGCCAGCATCTGGGTGGGGCTCTGCGTGCCATTCGGCACCAGCACGAAGGGCGCGATGAAGTTGGCCGATTGCGAGCCGGTATCGGGCGGCTCGCTGCTGAAGTTCTGCGCGGTCGACCCGGTCGCGGAATAGAACAGCGTCAGGTTGGTGTATTCGCCGTAGAGATAGTTGCCGTCGACCGGATCGACCGCGGTCTGGCCGCCGTCGCCGCCGTAGATCGCGATCCAGGCATCGGGCTGCGGACTGCCGCTGCTCGAGTAGCCCTCGTAGAGCTGCGTCCCGTTGTCCTGCGCGCCGGCGGTGATCGGCGTGATCGCGCTGCCGCCGACGACGTTCTTCGAGGCGGTCACGCCCTTGTGGCCGGAGGCCGCGTAGAACTGCGTCACTGCCAGGCCGGCGTTCTGCTTGAGCCAGTTGCCCAGCGGCAGCTGCCGGTAGAAGCCGCCGTCATTGCCGACGTACAGCGCGCCGGCGCTGGTGCTCCAGGCGAACGCGTGCTGGTCGGCGTGCAGGTAGTTGGCGCTGCCGTAGGCTTCGCCGGTCATCGTCCAGGTGCTGCCGCCATCGGTCGAGCTGAAGATGTCGATGCCGCCGACGACGATCGTGGGCGCGCTGCCGCTCGCGTGCGGTTCGACGAGGATCACGTTGTCGTAGCCGCCCTGGCACTCGACCGGGCTGCCCGAAAACGAGTTGTCGCACAACGCGCCGACCGCGGCCTTGCTGACCGCGTTGACGAAGGCGCCGGTGCCGGCCAGCAGGGTCCAGCTCTGGCCGCCATTGGTCGAGTGGAAGACCTCGCCGCTGGGACTGCTGCCGTTGTTGTTGTCCACCAGGGCGTAGACCGAGCCGGTGACGCTGGGATCGAACGCCAGCGCCGTGCGCGCACCGCTCGTGCCAGGCAGGCCGGTCGCGGTGGCCCAGGTCAGGCCGGCATTGGTCGAGTAGACCGCACCGCCGTTTTCGTTGTCGGCCACGGCGACGTTCGGATTGCCGGGATCGAACACCACGCTGTCGCTGGCGCCGGCGCTGCCGCCGGCCGGCCACACACCGACCCAGGTGTTGCCGCCGTCGGTGCTGCGCGCGATGCCGCCCCAGGTGGCGGCCAGCGCGACGCCGTTGCTGCTGGTCGCGATCGACTGGATCACGCTCCAGAAGTCGGTGTTCGACTGCGGCGCGGTGTCGGTCACCGGGCTCCAGGTGCTGCCGCCGTCGGTGGAGAGGAACAGGCCGTCGCCGGGCTGGAATTCGTTGAACTCGTCACCGGTGCCGACCAGCAGGGTGCCGCCGGGCAGCTGCGCGATCGCGCCCACGGCCAGCGAGCCCGGAAACTCGGTCACCGCCGCCCAGCTGCTGCCGCCGTCGCTGCTCTGCCAGAGGCCGCCGCCGGCGGCGCCGACGATCAGGTGCTGCGCGTTGGACGGATCGATCCAGATGCTGTTGATGCGGCCACCGACATTGCCGGGGCCGATCTCGGTCCAGTTGATCACCGACGGTGCCGTTGCGCGGGTGGTCGCGCCGCCCGGCAGCCAGGAGCGCGACTGCACGGCGCCGGGCGCCAGCATCCGCGCGCGGGCGCGCAGCGCGGATTGATACTGCGCTCCGGCGAACTGGCCGTCCGGACCGGCCAGCGCGCGCAGACGATACGTCGCGGCCGCGCGCGCGCGCGGCGAGGGCTGCGGCAGGCTGGCACTGGCGACGGCGGCGGCGGTGAGACCGGCGATCGCCAGCGCGGCGATCCATCGGGATTCTTTCATGATCAACTCCCCTTGATGACGATGACGGTGTGGATGGGTGCGACGAGATCGTGGCCGGTGGCGTCGCGCACGCGCAGCGTCAGCGGGTAGCGTCC
This sequence comes from Lysobacteraceae bacterium, assembly GCA_028870665.1. Taxonomy (GTDB): domain Bacteria; phylum Pseudomonadota; class Gammaproteobacteria; order Xanthomonadales; family Rhodanobacteraceae; genus Metallibacterium. The sequence goes on along the minus strand of JAGWPB010000076.1, from coordinate 4,012 downwards.
CGCGCGCGGCGCGCTGACGACGAGGCTGCACAGCGGGATGGCGGGCAACGGATAGGGCGGGTGCGTGGCGTGCGCCACGACCGGCGGCGCCAGCACGCGGAAATCGCAGTCGGGCGGCGTGACGCCCAGGCGCGGATCGGATGCCGTGACCGAGACCCTGGCTCCGGCGATCGGCGCGGGCACGATCAGGTGGATGACCAGATTGACGCTGCCGGACGTGAGGGCGCGCGCATCGGCGCGCAGCGCGAGGCGCGGGCCGTGCACGCTCAGCGGCAGCGGCATGACGGCGACGCTGCCGGCGCCCGGCGCGGCCGAGGCGCAGGAAACCAGCGCACCGGCGGCGGCCATCACCAGCGCGGCACCGGCGATCCCGACTGCCTTGATCCCCCGATCCATGTCGGCCCCTTGATCCCTGCCGTGCTATTGAATGAGCGCGAGGCGCCGCCGTCCATTTACGAATCCGTATGGATCAGTGCTGCGCTGCCGGTGTCTGCGCGCCATCGCGGCGCGGCACCGAGGCGGGACTGCGTCGCGACGATGCAGATCGGCGTCGGGCCGGATCAGGGCTGACCGGAATCGAGCGCGCGGCCGATCCGCATGCGCCGGAAGTCGATGCGGGTGCGCCGGTGCCGAGGTGGGTCGGCGCCGGCCGGATCAGGACTTGCCGTGATAGAGCTCGCGGCCGATCAGCATGCGGCGAATCTCGTTGGTCCCGGCGCCGATCGCGTAGAGCTTGGCGTCGCGCAGGATGCGCCCGGTCGGGTAGTCGTTGATGTAGCCGTTGCCGCCCAGCGCCTGGATCGCTTCCAGCGCCACCTGCACCGCATGCTCCGAAGCGCTGAGCAGGCAGGCCGCGGGATCGATGCGCGAGCGCACGCCGCGGTCGAAGTCCTGCGCGACCATGTAGGCGTAGGCGCGCGAGGACTGCAGCGCGGTGTACATGTCGGCGATCTTGGCCTGCATGATGCCGAAACTGCCGATCGGTGCGCCGAATTGCCGGCGCTCGCGCACGTAGGGCAGGGCGATGTCGAGCGCGGCCTGCATCAGCCCGATCGGACCGCCCGAGAGCACCAGGCGCTCGGTGTCGAGCCCGCTCATCAGCACGCGCACGCCTTCGTTGACTTCGCCGACGCGGTTGGCGTCGGGAATCTCACAGTCCTCGAACACCAGCTCGCAGGTGTTGGAGCCGCGCATGCCCAGCTTGTCGAGCTTCTGCGCGGTCGAGAACCCCTTCATGCCCTTCTCGACGATGAAGGCGGTCATGCAGCGCGAGCCGGCCGGCTTGGGCGCGGTGCGCAGGTAGACCAGCGCCACGTCGGCGTCGGGACCGTTGGTGATCCACATCTTCGAACCGTTGGCGATCCAGCGGTCGCCTTTCTTCTCGGCGCGGCAGGCCATCGAGCCGACCACGTCCGAGCCCGAGCCCGGCTCGCTCATCGCCAGCGCGCCCACCCATTCGCCGCTGCACAGCTTGGGGATGTAGCGGCGACGCTGCGCCTCGTTGCCGTTGTGGAAGATGTTCTGCACGCACAGGTTGGAGTGCGCGCCGTAGCTCAGGCCGACCGAGCCCGAGGCGCGCGAGATCTCCTCCATCGCGACCAGGTGGGCGAGAAAGCCGAGGCCGCTGCCGCCGTACTCCGACGACACCGTGACACCGAGCAGGCCGAGATCGCCGAGCTTGCGCCAGAGGTCGGCGGGGAAGGCGTTCTCGCGGTCGATCAGGTCGGCGCGCGGCGCGATCTCCTTCTCGGCGAAGGCGTGCACCGTCTCGCGCAGCAGGTCGAGGTCGTCACCGAGGGGGAAGGGGCGCATGGGTTGGGACCGGGAGTGGGGAGTGGGGAGTGGGGAGCCTGAAGCCGGGACCCGGGACCGGGGTCCCGAGTCCCGGATCTCATCAACTCACTGCCCGCGCATGCGGCCGAGGAAACGCGCGCCGTTGTTGCCCATCGTCGGCAGCTTGATGCGGCCGATGCTGGCGATGCGCTCCTCGGCCATGCGGTCGGCGGCCTTGTAGGTGGCGATGCCGTCGCGCTCGGCGATCTGGAAGATGCGCCCGACGTTGTAGTAGATCGTGCGCATCATGCGCATCGCGCGCTCGCGGTTGTAGCCGTCGATCTCCAGCGACACGTTCATCACGCCGCCGGCGTTGACCGCATAGTCGGGTGCGTACAGGATCCCGCGCCCGGCCAGCTCGTCGCCGATCGCGTCGGTAGCGAGCTGGTTGTTGGCCGGGCCGCAGATGATCTTGCACTTCAGCCGCGGCAGGGTCTGCTCGTTGACGGTGCCGCCGAGCGCCGCCGGACTGTAGACATCGGCGTCGACGTCGTAGATGTCCTCCAGCCCCACCGCCTCGCAGCCCAGCTCGTCCACGCAGCGCTGTACCGAGGCCTTGTTGATGTCGGTGACGAACACCTTGGCGCCCTGCTCGCGCAGCAGCTTGACGAACTCCATGCCGACGTGGCCGACGCCTTGCACGGCGTAGCTGTGCTTGCCCACGTCCTCGTTGCCGTACTTGTGGTTGAGCGATGCCATCAGGCCCTGCAGGGTGCCGTAGGCGGTGAACGGCGAGGGGTCGCCGGAACCGCCATGCACCTGGTGCACGCCGGTGACGAACTCGGTCTCGCGGAACACGTATTCCATGTCGTTGACGTCGATGCCGACGTCCTCGGCGGTGATGTAGCGGCCGTTGAGCGACTGCACGAAGCGGCCGAAGGCGCGAAACAGCGCCTCCGACTTGTCCTTGCCGGGGTCGCCGATGATCACCGCCTTGCCGCCGCCCAGGTTCAGCCCGGCGACCGCGTTCTTGAAGGTCATGCCGCGTGACAGCCGCAGCACGTCGTTCACCGCTTCCTGCTCGGACTTGTACGGCCACATGCGCAGTCCGCCCAGGGCCGGGCCGAGCACGCTGTTGTGCACCGCGATGATGGCCTTGAGGCCGGCATCCTTGTTCTGGCAGAAGACGACTTCCTCGTGGCCCGAGGCGGCGATGGTTTCGAAGATCATCGGAAGGTGGACTCCAGGATGGCACGGTGCGCCGCGAGGGCGCCGGGCACGGACGTGTGGTTCACGCCACGTTTTGCAGGCGGCATCCGCCGGATGGCGCCCTGCGGTCTTCGCAAACGACGCGCCCCAGCAGGGCTGGGGCGGTCGTTTGGCGGCGCGTAGTGTAGTACCGCGCCCGTTCAAGAAACAGTTGACGTTCCGTCCCCGGGCGTACGGTCGGCGCGGGGCTCAGTCGCGATCGCAGTGGCCGGGGATCCAGACGCGATCGCCGTCATCGGCCCGGCGCCAGTGGCCGCCGATCCACTCGCAGCGTGGCGGCGGCGCGACATAGACCACGCGCACCGCGGCGCGGCGCGGCGGGTCGTCGGAGCAGCCGGCCAGCAGGGCAAGGCCAAACAGGGCGGGCAGGGCGAAAGTGCGCGCGAACATGGCAATGCCCCTCAGCGAGACCAGTAGCCGGCGCGCAACACCCAGCGCGGTCCGTACGGCGCCCAGCGGGCCGGCACGTAGCGCCAGCCCGGGCGAGCGACGAGCCAGCGCCCGGGTACCCACACGTAGCGGGTGTGGCGCCAGCGCCAGCCACCCGGTGCCCAGACGTACCCGGGCCGTACGAGGACGCGCTCGTAGCGCGGCGGCGGCGGTGGCACGCCGACGCTGATGGCGACGTAGCCACGCGCCTGCGCCGTGGGGGCGGCGGTGGTGCCGGCGACAGCGGCGGCGAGCAGCAGGGCGGCGAGGACGGGGCGGGTATTCATGGCGGTCTCCGTTGCGGACGCGGACCGCGGCGCGATCCCTGACCGCCACAACGGCCGGCGGACTCCCGGCGTTGACGGCCCGCGTGCCGCAGTTCAGCGCGACGACAGGATGTGGCTTGTCGACTGTAGCGGGCCGCTCCTGTGCACGCAGGCGGCACGGCGGCGGCCGGCGCTAGAATTGGCGCAACGACTCGTCGTCCGGAACGCCCATGAGCACGCCCGCGCCCCAGGTTCCCGCCGCGCAGACCGAGACC
>JAGWPB010000013.1 GCA_028870665.1 Lysobacteraceae bacterium | reverse complement strand
CCGCCCGCAGCAGGTCCTTGGGGCGACCGATCAGCCGCAGCAGGGACTGCAGTTCCGCCTTGCCCGGGACATACAGCGTCGCGTCGCCGGCCATGACGGCCTCGCGAGTGGCCGGCACGACCGGGCGCCAGGTCCCGCCCGTGCAGACGCTGAAATCGGCCATGATCTCGAGCTCCAGCGGCAGGCCGCGGATGCGGCCGAAGACCTGCGAGTGGAAGCGTTCGGTCCTGTCGCCTGGCGCCGCCGTCACCCCGGCCGTCGCGAGGATCCGTCGCGCGTCGCCGGCACTCGTCAGCAGGTCCACGTCGGCGACCGCGACATCGGCGCCATGCAGGGCCACGGCCGCGCTGCCGATCAGCCACCAGGGATGCTCCGCGGCCGCGGCCATCGCGGCGACGGCCGCCAGGGTTGCCTGCAAGGCCGGCGGGATGTTCATGCGATCCATGTCAATCCTCGACCACCCGGTTCGATGGGACGGTTGCTGACGGCGCGGACCGGGCGTACCGCGCGTCGGCGTTCGCGGGCGGCGCCCCGGCTGTCGTGGCGCCGGACGCGCGGCCCGCGGGCGGCTCAGTACCACTCCACCAGCGAAATCCCCAGCCCGACGTAGATGGCGCGGTGGTTGTAGTCGATCAGGCTTTCACCGTAGCCGTCGAACACCTGAAGATGGCCGCGCAGGTTGCCGCTGAGCGGAAAGGCCCAGTCGAGCTGGGCCGCGCCGTGGGCCTCGTTGCCCAGGCGCAGCGAGTGGCGCAGCAGCAGGCTGAACTCCTGGCGGCCGAGATTGCGCACCAGCAGCAGTTCGCCGCGACCCATGTAGTTCTGGATCCCCGGGTTGTCGTCGACACGGCGCGATTCGGGGATGCGCCACCAGGGACGCAACAGCAGGATCCAGCCGTCGCGCTCGAAGCCGGTGGTCAGGATCACCCGGTTCCAGCTGCGCGACAGCGGCAGATCGCGGCCGTTGGACTGGTGGGTCAGACTGACGCTGAGCAGGCGGCCGGACCAGCCGAGCGCGTGATCGTCGGTGCGGAAGACGAGGATGGCCTCCGGCTCGTAGTCGGTTTCGCGGAAAGGCCGCGACAGCGCGCCGTTGTAGACCTGCCAGTGCGAGTCCTGGGTGTAGCCGAACCAGAGATCGCCGTTGTCGCCGAACAGGTTCTGCCAGAGCTTGGTCTTGAGGCTGAGCTGGAACATCGATTCGCTGCGCTGCAGCCCCAGCGGCTTGCCGACCTGGTGATCGGGCGCGGGCGTTCCCGGCATCTGATTGACGCGATCGGTCCACAGCAGCGGCAACGCGTACACCGGCTTGTAGGCGCGCAGCACGAACGTGCCCAGCTTGGACTGCGGGTCGAGTTCCCAGCGCTGATCCAGCGGCGAGTGCGCGGGTGCCGATTGCAGATCGGCGGCGACGACGTTGGCGTCGTGGCGCGGCGGCAGCACCGGCGCCTTGATCCGCAGCCGCGGCATGGCGCCGAGGGTCGTCGTCACGGGCGCGGCCGGGCCGGCCGGTGCGGCGGTGACGGCGCCCTGGACCGCGTTCACGGCGGCCGGCCCGGTCCCGGCGGCGGGCCGCGGATGCCCGAACAGGCGGTCGTAGCAGGCCAGGCGGGTGGCGTCGTTGAGAATGGCGGCGCAGCCGGCGGCGCTGACCGGCGCGGTGGCCTGTCGCGCCTCAACGGTCGCCGCGCAGAGCACCAGCATCGCCGTCAGGTGACGCAGCATCGCGATGGCTGCCCGACGTCCGCGCATGTCGCTGTTCCGGCCCGGTCCCGATCGACTTTAACCGAGACACGGCGTGGCGGGTCAAACCGACGCGCGCCGCGCGTGCGGGGATCGGGCACGAACCGCGGGCCGCATCCGCGCCGGCACGCCGGGGCCACCGTGCGCCGGGGAGCCGTCGGGTCGCCGCCGCGCTGCGGCGGGGTCGCGACGGCGGTCGTCGCGGTACGGGCGAAAGCGGTCGTGCGGCGCTCAGCGCGCCAGCGCGGCCCGCGCGTGGGCGCGGATCGTCTGCAGCATCGCGGCCAGCCCGTTGGTGCGCGTCGGCGACAGATGGCGCGACAGGCCGATGGCGTCGATGAAGTCGGCATCGGTGGCGAGGATTTCCGCGGCCGGACGATCGGCGTACACGCGCAGCAGCAGCGCGATCAGGCCGGAGACGATGGCGGAATCGCTGATCGCGCGGAACGTCATCCGTGCCGCGTCGCCGCCCGGCACCAGCCAGACGCTGGACTGGCAGCCGGAGACCTTGTACATCGCGATCTTCTCGGCAGCGGCCAGATCGGGCAGCTTCCGGCCGAGGTCGATCAGGTACTGGTAGCGCTCGCTCCAGTCGCCGAACAGGCCGAACTCCTCGACGATCGCCGCGGCGGCCTCGCGTGCGCTGGCCTCGCGGGGCAGGGTGGCGTTCACGGCGCGGCGACCTTCCAGCGCGTGCCCTGCGGGCCGTCCTCGATGGCGATGCCGAGCGCGGCCAGCTCGCCGCGCACGGCGTCGGCGCGGGCAAAGTCGCGCGCGGCGCGCGCGGCGTCGCGTTGCGCGATCAGCGCCTCGATGTGCGTCGCGTCCACTGTGGCGCCCGCTGCCGTCTGCTTGAACCAGGCTTCCGGGTCCTGCTGCAGAAACCCGAGCAGACGGCCGGCAGCGAGCAGCGGGGCCTTCGCCGCGCGGCGGTGTTCGGTCGTGGCTGAGACGGCCCAACGCGCGTGGTTGACGAGGTTCGCCATGGCGACGAAGGCCTCGGGCGTGTTGAGGTCGTCGCACAGCGCAGCGTGGAGACGGGCAAGCCCTTCGTGCTCCGTATCTGTCCACAGCGGATCGGTATCGCCGATCACGGGCGCGTCCACGTCGGCGAGATCCCGCAGCACGCCGTACCAGCCATCCAGCGTCGCCCGCGCCTGCTGCACGGCGGCGTCCGACCAGTCCAGCGGCTGGCGGTAGTGCGCCTTCAGCAGCAGGAAGCGCAGCACCTCGGGCGGGTGCTTCTCGAGCAGATCGTGCAGCACCAGGGTGTTGCCCAGCGACTTCGACATCTTGCGGCCGTCCAGCGTCAGCATGCCGTTGTGCAGCCAGTAGCGCGCGAAGGTCCTGCCCCTTCCGGGATGGTCGGGGTCGGGGTGTGCGCAGGTGCTTTGCGCGATCTCGTTCTCGTGATGCGGAAACAGCAGGTCGACGCCGCCGGCATGGATGTCGATGGTCTCGCCGAGATGCGCCTCGGCCATCGCCGAGCATTCGATGTGCCAGCCTGGGCGGCCGCGGCCCCAGGGGCTGTCCCAGCCGGGGAGTTCCGGCGCGGACGGCTTCCACAGCACGAAGTCGGCGGGGTTGCGCTTGTACGGCGCCACTTCGACGCGCGCACCGGCGATCATTTCGTCGACGCTGCGGCCGGACAGCTTGCCGTAGTCGGCGTAGCTGTCCACGTTGAACAACACATGGCCCGCGGCGGCGTAGGCGTGGCCGGAGTCGACCAGCTTGCGGCACATCGCCACGATGGCGTCGATGTGCGCCGTGGCGCGCGGCTCGATATCCGGCGCGGCCACGCCGAGGCGGGCGATGTCCTCGCGGTAGGCGGCGGCGTAGCGATCGGTGATCGTCGCGATCGGTGCCTCGGCGGCCTGCGCGGCGGCGTTGATCTTGTCGTCGACGTCGGTGATGTTGCGGGCGTAGATCACCTGCCCGCGCCCGTACTCGCGTCGCAGCAGCCGTGCCAGCAGATCAAACACCACCGCCGGGCGCGCATTGCCGATGTGGATGTAGTGATAGACCGTCGGACCGCAGACGTACATCGTCACCCGCCGCGGATCGAGCGGAACGAACGCCTCGACGCGGCGCGTCAGGCTGTTGTGGAGGCGGATCGGCATGAGGCGGGTGGGCGGGTTCGCGGCCTCCGATTCTAGCAGCCGGTGCCCGTGGCACCGGCCCGTTGACGGGTCGGCCGAGGCGATGCGCGGCGCGGCTTCCGTTCGCCCGGACGGGCGCCCCGGCGGCCCTTAGCCGGGATTCAGCGATGTTTTGCTGAAATGCGCGCAGAGAGCACGTCCAGTGCCCGCCGCCCCGATGGAGTCCAGCCATGCGCCGCATCCTGTTGTCCCTGCTGATCGTCGCCGCGACGGCTGCACCGGCCTTCGCGCAGGACCGCGGTTACGGTGACGGCGGCCCCAGTCAGGACAACATTCATTACGCATGGGCCGACGTGCTGCGCGTCGATCCGGTCTATGACGTGGTCCAGGTCGACCGCCCGCGTGAGCGCTGCTACGAACGCCGGGTCGTGCGGGACACGGGCGGCAGCACCGCCGGCACCCTGCTCGGCGCGGTGATCGGCGGTGCCCTGGGGCACCAGGTCGGCCACGGTCGCGGCAATACGGCGGCCACCATCGGCGGCGCGGTGATCGGCGGCGCCATCGGCAACAACGCCAGCAACGGCCAGCAGGTGGAAAACCAGACCCGCTGCGAGCAGGTCGGCCAGGTCGGCGAGCAGCGGCGCATCGCCGGCTACGACGTCGAGTACCGCTATCGCGGCGACGTGTACGTCTCGCGCCTCAACTACGATCCCGGCGAGCGCCTGCGCATCCGCATCAGCGTGGCGCCTGCCGACTGAGGCGCCGCGCGGCGCGCACCCGGGGCATCCGTCCGCCAAGGGCGCGAAGGCCGCGAAGGTCTTTTGAGGACCCAGGCCTTTGCGTTCTTTGCGTCATTTGCGGACACCGCTTTAGCTTTCGAAGTCGCATCGGACGCCCCGTGTTGCAGGGCGGCACGCGCTCGTGTCACCATCGCTCCGCCTCTTGCCAGAGCCCGCCCATGGCCCATCAAGCCGCTCAGCCCGATGTCCTGACCAGCGCCCGCATGGCCGCCGGCATGACGTCGCGCGCGCGTCGACCGGAAAGCACACTCCGTCCGGCCGGCTAGCGCATCCGTTCCACCGTGCGCACGTATTTCGAAGCCCGGCCCCGCGCCGGGCTTTTTCGTTTCTGTCCACGCAATCCTGCTTCGGTTCCATGCGTCAGCGCCGCCAGGCTCTCGCGCCCACACCCTCTCGAGACATCCGCATGAGCCTTCGTCATTTCCTCAGCACCCAGGACTGGAGCCGCGCCGAGCTCGACGCGCTGCTGGACCAGGCCGCCGCATTCAAGCGCTCGCGGGCCGGGCACCAGCTCGCCGGCAAGTCGATCGCGCTGCTGTTCTTCAATCCGTCGATGCGCACGCGCACCAGCTTCGAGCTGGGCGCCTTCCAGCTGGGCGGCCACGCCATCGTGCTGGCGCCGGGCAAGGACGCGTGGCCGATCGAGTTCGAGGCCGGCGCGGTGATGGATGGCGACACCGAGGAGCACATCGCCGAGGTGGCGCGTGTGCTCGGCCGCTACGTCGACCTGATCGCGGTGCGCGCGTTTCCGAAGTTCCAGGACTGGTCGGTGGACCGCGAGGATCGCGTGATCCAGGCCTTCGCCCGCCACGCCACGGTGCCGGTGATCAACATGGAAACCATCACCCATCCCTGCCAGGAGCTGGCGCACGCGATGGCCCTGCGCGAGCACCTCGGCGAGCTGCGCGGGCGCAAGTACGTGCTGACCTGGACCTACCACCCCCGGCCGCTCAATACCGCGGTCGCCAATTCGGCGCTGCTGATCGCCACCCGCATGGGCATGGACGTGACCCTGCTGTGCCCGACGCCGGAGTACCGGCTGGATCCGCGCTACATGGACGCGGCAGAGCAGAACGCGCGCGCGAACGGCGGCTCGCTGCGGGTGTCGCACGATATCGCCTCGGCCTACCGCGGCGCGCACGTCGTCTACGCCAAGAGCTGGGGCGCGCTGCCGTACTTCGGGCGCTGGGAGCAGGAAAAGCCCATCCGCGACGCGCACCGGCACTTCATCGTCGACGAGGGCAAGATGGCGCTGACCGACCACGGCCTGTTCAGCCACTGCCTGCCGCTGCGGCGCAACGTCAAGGCCACCGATGCGGTGATGGATTCGCCCGCCTGCATCGCCATCGACGAAGCCGAGAACCGCCTGCACGTGCAGAAGGCGGTGATGGTGACGCTGGCGTATCAGGGCCGGGACCCGGGACCCGGGACCCGGGACCCGGGAAGAGGCTGAGCCTTTCGCATACCGGCCGATCGATTTTCTGCTGCTGCCATTCCGGGGGAAACGCACGTGTCACCACAAGCCAATCCCGCGAGCCCCGGCTAGCGCCCGAATCCATTTCTGCGTCGATCATTCTTCTGTTCTTTCCTTTCTGTTCGGACCACACCCATGCCCACGCATCCTGCTTCCCCGGGTCCCGGCTCTCAACCCATCGTCCTCGCCTTTTCCGGCGGTCTCGATACCAGCTTCTGCGTGCCGTACCTGCGCGAGCAGGGTTATGCGGTGCATACCGTGTTCGCCGATACCGGCGGCGTGGATGCCGCCGAGCGCGCCGTCATCGAGGCGCGCGCGGCCGAGCTGGGAGTGGCCAGCCACGTCACCGTCGATGGCGGGCCGGCGATCTGGTCGGGTTTCGTCAAGCCCTTCGTGTGGGCGGGGCAGGGCTACCAGGGCCAGTACCCGCTGCTGGTATCGGATCGTTATCTGATCGTCGAGGCCGCGCTGCGCCGCGCTGACGAACTCGGCACCCGCGCCATCGCCCACGGCTGCACCGGCATGGGTAACGACCAGGTGCGCTTCGATCTCGCGGTCAAGGCGCTGGGCGACTACGCCATCGTGGCGCCGATCCGCGAGATCCAGAAGGAGCACACGCAGACGCGCGCCTACGAGCAGCAGTACCTGGAGCAGCGCGGCTACGCCGTGCGCGCCAGGCAGAAGAGCTACACCATCAACGAAAACCTGCTGGGCCTGACCCTGTCGGGCGGCGAGATCGACCGCTGGGAGGCGCCCGGCGAGGGCGCGCGCGGCTGGTGCGCGCCGCGCACCGAGTGGCCGGTCGCGCCGCTGCGCGTCACGCTGCGCTTCGAGCACGGCGAAGCCGTGGCGTTGGACGGCGAACGGCAGCCGGGGCATGTGCTGCTGGCGAGGCTCAACCGGGCTTTCGCCGCCTACGGCGTCGGTCGCGGCCTCTACACCGGCGATACCACCATCGGCCTCAAGGGCCGGATCATCTTCGAGGCACCGGGGCTGGTCGCACTGCTGGCCGCGCACCGCGCCCTGGAAGAAGCCGTGCTGACCAAGCTGCAGAACCGCTTCAAACCCGAGGTCGCCAAGCAGTGGGTCGAGCTGGTCTACGAGGGCTTCTTCCACGATCCGCTGAAGGCCGACCTCGAGGCGTTCCTGGCCAGCAGCCAGCGCATGGTCAACGGCGAGGTCGTGCTGGAAACCCAGGGCGGCAGCGTGCAGGCGGTGGCGGTGCGCTCGCCGCACATCCTCAACGCCAAGGGCGCCACCTACGCGCAGTCGGCCGACTGGGGCGTGGCCGAGGCCGAGGGTTTCATCCGCCTCTACGGCATGAGCAGCACGCTGTGGGCGCAGGTGAATCGGGAAGCGGGAGAGGCCGGGAAAGCCGGGGCCCGGGACCCGGGACCGGGGACCCGGGGAAAGGCATGAAGCGAATGCGTGGTGCTGCCTTGTGCTCCTGCTTGAGCCGCTTCGGGGTCTGATCGAGATGACTGACATGCGTAAGCCCTCCGGTCGCGACACTTCTTCCCGGGTCCCGGCAGTTGCGTCCCGGGTCCCGCCGCTTACGTCCCCGGTCCCCGGTCCCGGCGATCTTCTCGCCGCGACCCTCGTGCATCTGCAGGCGCTGGTCGCCTGCGACACGCGCAACCCGCCGCGCGCGATCGGGACCGGCGGCATCTTCGACTACCTGCGCGCGCAGCTGCCGGGCTTCGAGTGCACGGTGACCGATCAGGGTGCCGGCGCGGTCAGCCTGCTGGCCGTGCGCGGCACGCCGCGCCTGCTCTTCAACGTGCATCTCGACACCGTGCCCGACTCGCCGCACTGGAGCGCCAGCCCGTTCGCGCTGCGGGTGACGGAGGACCGCGCCATCGGACTGGGTGCCTGCGACATCAAGGGCGCGGCGGCGGCGCTGCTGGCCGCGGCGGCGCACAGCGACGGCGCCTGCGCGTTCCTGTTCACCAGCGACGAGGAAGCCAATGACGCCCGCTGCGTACCCGCATTTTTGAGCTCGTTTCCGCTTCTCCGGGTCCCGGGTCCCGGGTCCCGGGTCCCGCACTTTCAGGCTGTTGTGGTCGCCGAGCCCACCCGCGGCGAGGCGGTGCTGGCGCATCGCGGCATCAGCTCGGTGCTGATGCGCTTCGCCGGTCGCGCGGGTCACGCCTCGGGCACGCAAGGCGCGGCCGACAGCGCCTTGCATCAGGCGGTGCGCTGGGGCGCACGGGCGCTGGACTACGTCGACACGCAGGCGCACCAGCGCTTCGCGGGCCTGACCGGGCTGCGCTTCAACATCGGCCGCGTCGAGGGCGGCATCAAGGCCAACGTGATCGCGCCGGCGGCCGAGGTGCGCTTCGGTTTTCGCCCGCTGCCCTCGATGGACACCGATGCGGTGCTTGCCGATCTGCGCGGGCTCGCACCGTCGGCACCCGCGCAGTTCGAGGAAACCTTCCGCGGCCCGCCGCTGCCGGCCGGCGCCATCGCCGCGGCCGAAGCGCGGCGGCTGGCCGCGCGCGATTTCGCCGACGAACTGGGATTGACGATCGGCAATGCGGTCGACTTCTGGACCGAGGCCGCGCTGTTCTCGCAGGCGGGCTACACCACGTTCGTGTTCGGGCCCGGCGACATCGCCCAGGCGCACGCCGCCGACGAGTGGGTGGCACTGGATCAGCTGACCAACTACGCCGCCCACGTGCAGCGCATCATCGAGCGAGGACTGGCCTGAGATGGACGCCCACAAGCACATGCGCCAGACCATCGTGCGCCTGCTCTCCAACATGGCCAGCGCCAAGGAGATCCAGCAGTATCTCAAGCGCTTCAGCAAGCTCGACGCCAAGCGTTTCGCCGTGGTCAAGGTCGGCGGCGCGGTGCTGCGCGACGATCTCGAGGCGCTGACCAGCTCGCTGGCCTTCCTGCAGCAGGTGGGGCTGACGCCGATCGTGGTGCATGGCGCCGGGCCGCAACTGGACACCGAGCTGGCCGCGGCGGGAATCGTCAAGAAGACCGTCAAGGGCCTGCGCGTGACCTCGCCGCAGGCGCTGGCGATCGTGCGCCGGGTGACCCAGAGCGAGAACCTGCGCCTGGTCGAAGCACTGCAGCAGGTCGGCGCACGCGCGACTTCGGTGCTGTCGGGCGTGTTCGAGGCCGGCTTTCTCGGCCGCCGCACCTACGGCCTGGTCGGCAGGGTGACGCGGGTGAACCTGGCGCCGATCGAGGCCAGCCTCAACGCGGGATCGGTGCCGGTGATCGCGTCGCTGGGCGAGACCGCGGGCGGGCAGATCCTCAACGTCAACGCCGACTTCGCCGCCAATGAACTGGTGCAGGCGCTGCAGCCGTACAAGATCATCTTCCTCACCGGCAGCGGCGGGCTGCTCGACGGCGCGGGCCGGGTGATCGATTCGATCAACCTCGGCACCGACTACGAGGCGCTGATGGCGCAGCCGTGGCTGCATTCGGGCATGCGCGTCAAGATCGAGCAGATCAAGGCGCTGCTGGATCGCCTGCCGCTGACCTCGTCGGTGTCGATCACGCGCCCGGCGGAGCTCGCCAAGGAGCTGTTCACCCACCGCGGCTCGGGCACCCTGGTGCGCCGCGGCGAGCGCGTGCGCCGCTGCACGCGCTGGAGCCAGATCGACACGAAGCGCCTGCGCGCGCTGATCGAGTCGAGCTTCGGCCGCGCGTTGCTGCCGGATTACTTCGAGCGCACGCGGCTGTATCGCGCCTACGTCAGCGCCAACTATCGCGCCGCGCTGATCCTCACCCTGGAAGACGGCGTGCCCTACCTGGACAAGTTCGCGGTCGCCGAGGACGCCCAGGGCGAGGGTCTGGGCCGCGCCGCCTGGCAGGTGATGCGCGCGGACAATCCGAGCCTGTTCTGGCGTTCGCGCCACGGCAACCCGGTCAACAACGACTTCTACTACGCCGAATCCGACGGTTGCCTCAAGCAGGCGCGCTGGACCGCGTTCTGGTACGGCCTCGACGACTGGGACCGGATCGCGGCGTGCGTCGAGCACTGCCGTGCACGACCGGCGACGTTGAAGGACTGAATGGCGAGCCAGGACTCGGGACTCGGGCGCGGAACGCGGGACAGGGCGGACTGTTTTCAGCTGTCATCCCGAGCACCGCGAGGGATCGGACAAATGGAAAATGAGTCACCTGCAGGCCGTGCGTCGGAATGATCAGGGCGCTTGCACCACGGAGTCCACACAGGAATATGCATCGCATGAGTAGCACCCCATGAAGACCGTCGGCATCGTTGGCGCACGCGGGCACACCGGTGCCGAACTGATCCGCCTGATCGCCGCGCATCCGCGCCTCGAGCTGGCCTTCGTGTCCTCGCGCGAGCTGGACGGCCAGCGCGTGGCCGAGCACGTTGCGGAATACGCCGGCGCGTTGCACTACGCAAACCTCGACGCCGGACAGGCTGCGCGCCGGGGCGCCGATGCGGTGATCCTGGCGCTGCCCAATGACAAGGCCGCGCCGTTCGTGGCCGCGCTTGATGTCGCGGCGCCGGACACGGTGATCGTCGATCTCAGTGCCGACTACCGCTTCGACGACGCCTGGTACTACGGCCTGCCGGAGCTGACCCGCATGCGCTATACCGGTCAGCGCCGCATCAGCAACCCCGGCTGCTACGCCACCGCGATGCAGCTCGCGATCGCGCCGCTGAAGGATCGCCTGGCCGGACCGCCGGTGTGCTTCGGCGTTTCCGGCTATTCGGGCGCCGGGACCACGCCTTCGGACCGGAACGACCCGCACCAGCTGCGCGACAACCTGATGCCCTATCAGCTGACCGGCCACATGCACGAGCGCGAAGCCAGCCGCCAGTTGGGCCTGCCGGTGGAGTTCATGCCGCACGTCGCGGCCTATTTTCGCGGCATCACCCTGACGGTCAATCTGTGGCTGACGCAGCCGCTGCGCGTCGAGGACGTACGGGCGCTGTATCGCGAACGCTATGCCGGCGAGCCGCTGCTGCGCGTGCTCGATGCGGCGCCCTGGGTCAGCCGCGTCGCGGGGCATCATCATGCGGAGATCGGCGGCTTCACCGCATCCGCCGACGGTCGGCGCGTGGTGGTCGTGGTCACTCTCGACAACCTGCTCAAGGGTGCGGCGACGCAGGCGTTGCAGAATCTGAACCGGGCGTTCGGATTCGAGGAGTCGGCGGGGATTCCGCCGGCAGGCGAGCCGTGAGCGGCGAGCGGTTGGACATGAAGCGGCTTGCGCGGGGAAGATCCTTCGGGCTGTGCCCGCAGGATGACAGGCGAGATACGAAAGCTGTCACCCTGAGCGCAGCGAAGGGTCTGACGGACCATCCACCGACCGCTACCGGCGCCAGGACCGATCCATGAGCGACCTGCTTTGGAAAAAGGACGGCGTGCGCATCGACGCGCGCATCATGCGATTCCTGGCCGGCGACGACGTGCTGCTGGATCGCGAGTTCTTTCTGCACGACATCGTCGCCAGCGCCGCGCACGTCGGCGGACTGCAGCGCATCGGTCTGCTGGATGCTGACGAGGCAGGTGCGCTGCGGCGCGAGCTGGATGCGCTGGCTGACGATTTCCGTGTCGGGCGCTTCGTGCTCGACGACCGTCACGAGGACGGTCATTCGGCGATCGAGGCGCGTCTGACCGAGCGCCTGGGCGACGTCGGCCGCAAGGTGCACACCGGGCGCAGCCGCAACGACCAGATCCTGGTGGCCACGCGCCTGTGGCTGAAGGATCGCCTCGTCGAGCTGGCGGCGCAGTGCCGCGCCATCGCGGCGAGCAGCCTGGACCGCGCCGGACACGAATCGCTGCCGCTGCCCGGTTACACGCATTTGCAGCGCGCGGTGGTGTCGTCGACGGCGATGTGGTTCGCCGGTTTCGCGGAAGCCTTCATCGACAATGCCGCGCGCGCGGCGCAGACACTGGCCTGGATCGACGCCAACCCGCTGGGCACGGCGGCCGGCTACGGTGTCAACCTGCCGCTGGATCGCGACTACACCACCGCGACGCTGGGCTTCGCGCGGTTGCAGATCTCGCCGATCTACGCGCAGCTTTCGCGCGGCAAGTTCGAGCTGGCGGCGATCGAGGCGCTGGCCTCGGCGCTGCTCGATCTGCGCCGGCTGGCGTGGGACCTGAGCCTGTTCACCACCGCCGAATTCGGTTTCGTCACGCTGCCGCCGGAGTATGTCACCGGCAGTTCGATCATGCCCAACAAGCGCAATCCCGACGTGATCGAGCTGCTGCGCGCCAGCTACGCGACCGTCGCCGCGGCACGCACCGAGATCGAGCAGCTGCTGTCCCTGCCCTCGGGCTATCAGCGCGACCTGCAGTACAGCAAGGGCTCGCTGGTGCACGCCTTCGGACACGGGCTGGGGGCGCTGGCGCTGCTGCCCGACCTGCTGGCGCGAATCGTCTGGAACGCGCCGGCGATGCGCGCCGCGATCGATCCGGCGATGTATGCCACCGACGTCGCCATCGAGCAGGCTGCGGCCGGCGTGCCGTTTCGCGAAGCCTATCGGCGCGCGGCCGAAACGGCGTCGGCGACGGGGCAGGGTCGCACGCCGGAGGCCAGTCTCGCCGCGCGCGTCTCGCCGGGTGCCGCCGCGGACCTGCGTCTGCCGGTGCTGCGCGAGCGCCTGGCTTCCCTGGATGCGGCCGACCGCACGTCGCGTTGAGATGCCGCGCGAGCCGGCCGCCGTATCGTCGCGCTGCGCGATCCGGTCCGCCGCAGGCTGAACCGCTGAACGGCCGTTCGAGCCGGATGGCGGGCCGGCGGTCGCGGGTGCCGCGCGCGTGTGCGATCCTTGCGCGCCCTCGCTGACCCGTTCCGGCACTCGCCTGCATGCCGACCATCCCCGAATCGACCGCCGCGCGCTCGCGCCGCGGGCTGCTGCTTTCCGGCTTCGCGCTGCTGCTCGCGCTGCGCGTGCTGTTTGCCTTCACCCTGCAGGTCGATTCCGACGAGCCGCAGCACCTGCACGTGGTCTGGGCGTGGACGCAGGGCCTGCTGCCGTATCGCGATGTCTTCGACAACCACACGCCGCTGTTCCAGCTGCTGATGGCTCCGCTGCTGGCACTGCTGGGCGAGCGCGCCGACATCGTCCCGCTGATGCGGCTGGCGATGATTCCGTTCTACGCGCTGGCGCTGTGGGCGGGCTGGCGCATCGGCTGCGCGCTTTGGTCGCGCCGGACGGCCGCATTGGCGATGCTGCTGACCGCGCTGTTCCCGTTCTATTTCGTGCTCTCGGCACAGTTTCGTACCGACGATCTGTGGTCGCCGCTGTGGGTGCTGTCGGTACTGGTCGGCGTCACCGGCACGCCGGGCATGCGACGGATGGCGCTCAGCGGCCTGCTGGCCGGACTGGCGTTGGCGGTGTCGCTCAAGACCACGGTGCTGCTGATTGCGGCGGCGGCCGCGCTGGCGCTGGTGCTGACGATCTGGCGCCTGGGCGGCCGGCATCTCGATGCGGCTGCAATGGCTCGCGGCGCGCTCGCGTTCGTGCTGGCCGCGGCGCTGCCGCTGGCGGCGTTCGCGGCGTTCTTCGTTGCCGAGGGCGCGTGGGCGCAGACCTGGTATTGCACGGTGCAGCACAACATCGTGCCCGGTCTGGGCGACTGGAGCGGGCATCGCCTCGCGCACGACCTGCGGTTGAGCGCGTTTCCGCTGCTGCTGCTGCTCGCCACCGGCGTGTCGTGGCGCACGCTGCGGCGCACGGCGGATCCCGAACGCTGGCTGCGGCGCAGCGTGGTGCTGGCGTGCGCCGTGCTCTACGTCGGTGCGCTGGTCAGCTACTGGCCGCTGGTACCGGCGCAGGACCTGCTTCCCGTCACGCCGATGCTGATGCTGGGCCTGGTGGCGCTGGTCGAGCGCGATCACGGTGCGCGCGCGGCGAGCACTCCCCGGCGTCTGTTGCCGTTCTGGGTGCTGCTGTTCCTGCTGCTCGATCTCGGCGTGATCCTGGCGCTGCGCCCGCCGTGGCGCGATCGCGCGGTCGTGCAGGAAACCCATCTCGCCGCCGTGCTGCGCCTGACCCGGCCCGATGACGACGTGATGGATGCCAAGGGTGAGTCGATCTACCGCATGCGACCGATCTACTGGGCGTTCGAGAACATCACCCAGCAGCGCATGAGGCTGGGCCTGATCCCCGATGATGTCGCGGCCGGGCTGATACGCACCGGCACGCCGCTGGTCGACGACTACCGCATGCCCGCGGGTGCTCAGGCTTTCATCGACGCCAACTATCTGGCCACCGGTATCGGCCGGCTGCGGGTGGCCGGATTGCTGCTGGATGCGCCGCAGGCGGGCGCGCCGGTCCGGTTCCGGGTGAACGTGCCGCAGACGTATGTGCTGGTCGCCGCAACCGGCACCGCCACCGGCGTGCTCGACGGCACGGAGCTGGACGGGCCGCGCAGGCTGGCGGCCGGAACGCATGTGCTGGCGGTGTCGCGGCCCGGTCGTTATGCGCTGGTATGGGCGCCGGCCATGGCGCGCGGCCTGCGCGCGGCCGGCCTGTTCGCGCGCTAGCCGCGCCGGGGCCGTGACGGCTGCGGCGAGCAGATGCGCGCGGCCGATGCGGAGGCGGCTGGAGGCGTTTTGCCGGTCCGGCGGGCGGCGGGATGCGCTGGAGCGCCGGCGTGCGGCTTGCCACTCAGCGCGTCAGCCAGCCCTGCGTGCGCGCGGTGAGCAGCGCATAGGGGAAAATCCAGAACAGCGCGAAGGCCGAGAAGTACGAGTAGCCGATGCCGTAGACAAAATCCCAGGAGCGCTCGCCGCGCAGGTAGTAGAGCATGTTGAACGCGGACACCAGCAGCAGCGCCGAGCCGAAGCGCAGCAGCAGCTCCGGATGGTCCGGCGTCATGAACACCAGCAGGGCGAGGACCGCCCAGGCGACCGGATAACGCAGGTTGGTGATGACCAGATCCAGCAGCGCGATCAGTCGCGCCGGCAGCGGCCGTTTCCAGACGATGTGCCGCGCGAAGCGCAATTCCTCGCGCACGTAGCTGCGATCCCAGCGCAGGAACATCCTGCACAACTGGCGGTAGCGCGTCGGCACCAGGGTATGCACGATGGCGGCGCGCTGATAGACGCAGTCATAACCCTGTTCGAGGATCGCGTTGGTCAGCGCGCGGTCCTCGCCGAAGGTGCAGGGGCGGCCGAGGAAACGCTGCCCGATCCAGGCATCGAGCACGCGCTGCACCACCGTGGCGCGGTAGGCCGCGAGCGCGCCCGGGCAGCAGTAGACGGTGCCGTAGGTGCTTTGCACCGCGCGCAGGAAATCGAACGACAGCGCGTAGCGTACCTTGAGCATGCGCGGGATCAGGCCCTGCTCGCGGTTGTAGACGCTGACCTTGCCGGCGACCGCGCCGATGCGCGGATCACGGAATGGGCCGGCCATGGCCAGCAGGGTGCCGGGCTCGATCACGCTGTCGGAATCGATCGTCACCAGCACCTCGCCGCGGGCGCGGCGGAATCCGGCTTCCAGCGCGGCGCGCTTGCCCCGGTTGCGCTCGAAACGCAACGTGCTGACCAGGCCCGGGTATTGCGAGGCGGCCTGCTCGATGTGCCGCCAGGTGTCATCCGTGCTGCCGTCGTCGATGACGATGATTTGCAGCCGGTCACGCGGGTAGCGCGCCTGCGCGACCGAATGGAGCGAGCGCGCCACCATCGGGCCCTCGTTGTAGGCGGGGATGATCACGGTCAGCGGCGGGGCGCCGTCCGGATCTGCGCTGCGCGGAGTGCGGTAACGGAACCAGAGCAGGGTGCGAAACAGCAGCATCAGCATGCCCATGCCGGCCCAGAGCATCGCCGGGCGCACGACGAGCGCGGCCCAGCCATGCTCGCGCGCGATGTGGATCACGCCGTGGAAGACCTGCAGCTGCCAGCTCGCCAGCATCACCAGGCCGAGGCCGAGCAGGATCGCCAGCCGATAGTAGCGATCGCCCGGAATCGTGTGATAGTCGTGCGGGTCGGTGCGAGCCAACCGGTCAGCCGTCGTGGCTTGGGTGTTCATCGGGCGGAAGTGTCGGGGGCGGAGCGGCCGTTATACGCATGCCCGCGCAGCGAAGCATGAACACCGGGCGACCGGACTGTCTGCAGGGCGCCGCTGCGCGCGATCAGGCGCCCGCATGCACCGCCATCAGAAGCTCATGAAATAGCCGCCGTTGACCGGCAGGTTGGCGCCGGTGATGTAGCCGGCATCGTCGGCGACCAGGAATGCCACCGCGCGCGCGATGTCATCGGGGCTGCCGAGGTGCCCGACCGGGATCTGCGCGGCGATCCGGGCGCGGATCGCCTCGGGCACCGCCATCACCATTTCCGTCAGGCAGTAGCCCGGCGAGACGGTGTTGACGGTGACGCCCTTGGCCGCCACCTCGCGCGCCAGCGCCATGCCGAAGCCGTGCACGCCGGCCTTGGCGGCCGAGTAGTTGGTCTGCCCGAACTGCCCGGTCTGGCCGTTGACCGAACTGATGTTGACGATGCGGCCGAAGCCGCGCTCGACCATGCCCTCGATCACCGCGCGGGTCATGTGGAACAGGCCGTCGAGGTTGACCCGCATCAGCTGGTCCCATTGCTCCACGCTCATCTTGCGCAGGGTGGCGTCGCGGGTGATGCCGGCGACGTTGGCGAGGATGTCGATGCGGCCGTGGCGTTCGGCGACGCGGCGGGCGAGGTCGGCGCAGCTGGCATCGTCGGTCACGTCCAGCGGCTCGAAGGTGATGTTTCCGGCATGCGCCGCGGTTTCCGCCCTGAACGCCGCGATGCGTTCGCTGCGACCCGGCAGGTCGGCTGCGATCACCTGGGTTCCGTTGCGGGCGAGATGCCGGCAGATGGCGGTACCGAGACCGCCGATGCCGCCGGTGACGACGGCGATGCGCTGGGACATGGGGAACTCCGTTATGCGGCGCGGCGCCATCTGTTGCGGCGCAACAAAGGCGCGATGGTAGGCAGAGCCGAAGGGGCTGTCAAACCGTCCCGCGACGGATCAGCGCGGCTTGCGCGTGCCCGGCGCGGCCGGCGGCGGAGCGGCCGGCCGCGGTTCGTCGCCGCGGGCGCGTGCCTGGCCGGCGGCGGCCTCGAGGAAGCCGCGCTGCAGCGTCTTCCACATGTCGAGATTGCGCTCGGTGAGGTCGTTGAGCATGGTCAGCGGCGTCTGCCCGAGCAGGTTCGACAGCTGGCTGCGGAACTGCTGCTGCTGGTCGAGGAACACCTGCAGGCTCTTCTCGAGGTAGGGGCCCATGAAGCCCTGCAGCGAGTCACCGTAGAAGCGGATGATCTGCGACAGCAGTCGCACCGAGAACATCGGCTGGCCGCGGTCCTCGTGCTCGGTGATGATTTGCAGCAGCACCGCGCGCGTGAGGTCGTCGCCGGTCTTGGCGTCGCGTACCTCGAAGGCCTCGTTGTCGATCACCAGCTGGCGCACTTCCTCGAGCGTGATGTAGCTCGAGATCTCGGTGTCGTAGAGGCGACGGTTCGGGTATTTCTTGATGATGCGCACTTGTGCCATGCGGAAACGCTAGCAGATGTTATTGCGTTGCACCAGCCGGAATGCTGCGCAGCAACGGGCGCGAATGGAGGGTCGCGATCCGCCTCACGGCCTGCCGCGCATCGCGGGCGCATGCCGCATGCGCAGGCAGCCATCCCCGGGCTGCCGCCCGTTCGGCCTCCTGCCTCGCCTGGTAACACCCATTGAAGCTGCCACGGGCCGCTTCAAGACATGCGTCCGCCGAGGGCTAGGCAAGCATCCATCCCTGGGTCACGGCCCGTTCGGCATTCATGCCTCACCTGGCAACGCGCATTGAAGCTGCCACGGGCCGCTTCAAGACATGCGCGTTACCAACCCATGTAGTGCCCGCCGTTGATGGCGAGGTTGGCACCGGTGATCCAGGCCGCTTCTTCGCCGACAAAAAAGCTGATCGCGTAGGCGATCTCGGCGGGCTCGCCCAGACGCCCGAGCGGAATCTGCGCGACGATCTTGGCACGCACGTCCTCGGGCACGGCCATCACCATCTCGGTGCCGACATAGCCCGGCGAGACCGTGTTGACGGTGATGCCGAAGCGGGCGTTTTCCTGCGCCAGCGAGATCGTGAAGCCATGCATGCCGGCCTTGGCGGCGGCGTAGTTGGCCTGGCCGTACTGGCCCTTCTGGCCGTTGATCGAGCTGATCTGGACGATGCGGCCCCACTTGCGCTCGCGCATGCCCTCGATCACCGGCCGGGTGACGTTGAAGCAGGCGTTGAGGTTGGTGTGGATGACGTCATTCCACTGCTGGTAGGTCATGCGATGGAAGGTCGAATCACGGGTGATGCCGGCATTGTTGACCAGGATCTCGATCGGGCCCAGCGTCTTCTCGATCGCCCGCACCATGGCGACGCAGGAGTCCGAATCGCAGACGTCGCCCGGCACCAGCAGCGCCTCGATGCCGTCGCTGCGCAAGCGCGCCTGCCAGTCGCGGGCCTTGGTCTCGTCGCGGTAGTTGGTGGCAACACGATGGCCGCTGGCGGCCAGCCGTCGCACGATCGCCGTACCGATGCCGCCGGTGCCGCCGGTGACCAGCGCTACCCGTGATGTCATGAGCGTTTCTCCATGCGAACCGTGCGCGAGTGTAGGCGCGTGCGCTCAGGCAAAGTCCCGCGGTGCAACACGGGCGGCGGTGCACGGCAGCGATGCCCGGTGGAAGCGCTCGCGCGCCGCCGCGAGCAGCGCGGCCGGCGTGGCAGCGCGCATGGCGGCGGCTTCGCGCTGGCCCAGGAACGCCAGCGCGGCGCGCAGCGACGCCAGCGGAGCGGCGTCCAGCGGACGGTCGCCAGCCGATTTCGCCAGCTTGCGGCCGGCGCCATCGGTGGCCAGGGGCAGATGCAGGTAGCGCGGCGTCGGCAGGCCCAGCGCGCGCTGCAGCAGGATCTGCCGCGGCGTCGAATCGAGCAGGTCGGCGCCGCGCACCACCTCGGTGACGCCCTGCCAGGTGTCGTCGACCACCACCGCCAGCTGGTAGGACCAGAACCCATCGGCACGACGCAGCACGAAATCGCCGACCGCCGCGGCGACGTTCTGGCGCTGCGGTCCCTGCAGGGCGTCGTCGAAGCCGATCACGACGCCCGCCGGGACGCGCAGCCGCCACGCGGTCGGCAGGCCCGGTGCGGGGGCGCGCACGCAGGTTCGCGGATGGATGCCGGCGAATGCCTCGAGATCGCTGCGCGAGCAGGTGCACGGATAGGCTGCCCCATCCGCCGCCAGGCGCGCCAGAGCGTCGGCATAAGCCTCGTGCCGCGCGCTCTGGTACAGCGGCTCGCCGTCGCCGGCCAGCCCCAGCGCGGCCAGCTGGTCGAGTATCCGGCGATCCATCCCGGCAGGCTCGCGCGGCGGGTCGAGGTCCTCGATGCGCACGCGCCACATACCGCCATCGGCGCGTGCGCAGAGCCAGCTCCCGAGCGCGGCGACCAGTGAACCGAAATGCAGCGGACCGCTGGGCGAGGGGGCGAAGCGTCCGATCGTGGGCATGCGGCGGATCATGCCATCCGGCCACCTTGAAACGCCGGCGCAGCGCCCCGAATCAGGGTCCGCGGGATCACCCGCTTCCACGAGCACCACAAGCGACAGCCATGCGCCGCATCGTCCTGTTCCTCGCCACCAACCTGGCCGTGCTGCTGCTGTTCACGGTCATCGCCCGTCTGTTCGGCATCGACCAGTGGGCCGCCGCCAACGGCACCAGCTTCGTCGGCTTGCTGGTGTTCGCCGCCGTGTTCGGCATGGGCGGCGCCCTGATTTCGCTGGCGCTGTCGAAGCCCATCGCCAAATGGTCCACCCACGCGCAGGTGATCACGCAGCCGCAGAGCGAGTCCGAGCGCTGGCTGCTCGAGACGGTCCGCCGGCATGCCCAGGTTGCCGGCATCGGCATGCCCGAGGTCGCCGTCTACGCAGGTCCGGAGATGAACGCCTTCGCCACCGGCATGAGCCGCGATCACGCGCTGGTCGCGGTCAGCAGCGGGCTGCTGCAGAACATGGACCGCGAGCAGGTCGCCGCGGTGCTGGGCCACGAGATCGGCCACGTCGCCAACGGCGACATGGTCACGCTGACCCTGATCCAGGGCGTGCTCAATACCTTCGTGATCCTGGCTGCGCGCATCGTCGGCCGACTGGTCGATTCGTGGCTGTCGGGCGGGCGCGATCGCGGGGGCGGCGGGATCGGCATCGGATATTTCGTCACGGTGATGGCGCTGGAGGTCGTGTTCGGCCTGTTCGCCTCGATGATCGTGATGGCGTTCTCGCGCTGGCGCGAGTTCCGCGCGGATGCCGCCGGCGCGCGACTGGCCGGGCGCGGTGCGATGATCTCGGCGCTGCAACGACTGAGCGCCACCTACGGCGAGTCCACATTGCCCAGGACCATCCAGGCCTTCGGCATTTCGGGGCGCCTGGGTACCGGCTTCAAGCACCTGTTCATGAGCCACCCGCCGCTGGAGCAGCGTATCGCCGCGTTGCGCGCGGCCGGCTGACCGTTTTCGCATTCACCCGGCGCCGCGCGCTGCGCGGCGCGCCTGTCCGGAGACCCGCATGACCACTGCCGCCCCCGAAACCCGTGCCTTCGAGGCCGAAGTCAGCCAGGTGCTGCACCTGGTGACGCACTCGCTCTACTCGCACAAGGAGATCTTCCTGCGCGAGCTGATCTCCAACGCCTCCGATGCCTGCGACAAGCTGCGTTACGAGGCGCTTTCAAAACCCGAACTGACCGCCGGCGATGCGGACCTGCGCATCGAGATCACGATCGACAAGGACGCGCGCACGCTGACCGTGCGCGACAACGGCATCGGCATGCGCCGCGAGGAGGTGATCGAGAACATCGGTACCATCGCGCGTTCGGGCACGCGGCGCTTCCTCGATGCGCTTTCCGGCGACGCGCGCAAGGACACCCAGCTGATCGGTCAGTTCGGCGTCGGCTTCTACTCGACCTTCATCGTCGCCGACCGCGTCGAGCTGGTGACCCGGCGTGCCGACGCGGATGCCGCCGCGGGCGTGCGCTGGATCTCCGGCGGCAGCGGCGCGTACACGCTCGAAGCCGTCGAGGCGCCGGCGCGCGGCACCGCGGTGACCCTGCACCTCAAGGCCGACGAGGACGAGTTCCTCGAGCCGTGGCGGCTGCGCGAACTGATCGCGCGCTATTCCGAGCACGTGGCCTTTCCGATCCGCGTGCCCAAGCTCGCCGAGGGCAAGCCCACGACCGAGTTTGAGACGGTCAACGACGCGTCCGCGCTGTGGGCGCGGCCGAAGAGTGATCTCAAGGACGAGGATTACCAGGCGTTCTACCGTTCGATCTCGCACGATTTTGGCGATGCCCTGACCTGGACCCACAATCGCGTCGAGGGCAGCCAGAGCTATACCTTGCTGCTGTACGTGCCGGAAAAGCCGCCTTTCGACCTCACCTTCAGCGGTCGCGACGAGCGCAAGGGTCTCAAGCTCTACATCCGCCGCGTCTTCATCATGGACGCCAGCGAGCAGCTGCTGCCGGCCTACCTGCGCTTCGTGCGCGGCGTGGTCGACTCCGACGATCTGCCGCTCAACGTCAGCCGCGAGATCCTGCAGGAGAACCGTCTGCTGACGCAGATCCGCGGCGCCTGCGTCAAGCGCGTGCTCGACCAGCTGGACAAGCTGGCCAAGGATGATCCGGAAAAGTTCGCCACCTTCCAGGCCAGCTTCGGCGGCGTGCTCAAGGAGGGCATCGCCGAGGACGCCGGCAACCGCGAGCGCATCGCCAGGCTGCTGCGCTTCGCCTCGACCCTGAGCGAGGGCGACGCGCGCACGGTGTCGCTGGACGATTACGTCGGCCGCATGCAGGCCGACCAGAAGGCGATCTACGTGCTGACCGCCGACTCGCTGGCGGCGGCGCGCGGCAGCCCGCAGCTGGAAGCGCTGCGCGCGCGCAACCTCGAGGTGCTGCTGCTGACCGACCGCATCGACGAGTGGATGCTCGGCTACCTGCGCGAATACGCCGGCAAGCCGCTGCGTCACGTCGGCAAGGGCGAGCTGGACCTCGAGCCCGCCGACGCCGAGGCGCGCAAGGCCGCGGAAGCCGCCGCCGCTCCGCTGCTCCAACGCGTCAAGGAACTGCTGGGCGAGCGCGTGCGCGAGGTCAAGCTCAGCCATCGCCTGACCGAATCGCCGTCGTGCCTGGTGCTGGAAGAGCACGACATGGCCCTGCACGTGCAGCGTCTGCTGCGCGAGGCCGGCCACGCCATGCCCGCGCAGCCGCCGGTGCTGGAGGTCAATCCGCAGCATCCGCTGCTCAAGCGCATCGAGGGCGAGGCCGATCCGGCGCGCGCCGGCGACCTGGCGCTGTGGCTGCTGGAGCAGGCGCAGGTGGCGGCCGGGGTGACACCCGACGATCCCGCCGGTTTCGTGCGGCGCATGAATCGGTTGCTGCTCGAAACACCCGCGGCGTGAGTCGCGACGCTGCGGATGCGGCCGCGGCGGCGGCCGTGGTGCGCGCCGACGTCTGGCTGTGGGCCGCGCGCTTCTACAGGACCCGCGCGCTGGCCAGGCTGGCGCTGGAGACGGGTCATATCGATGTCGGCGACCTGCGCTGCAAGGCCAGCCGGGCGCTGCGTACCGGCGAGACGCTGCACATCCGCCGCGGCGAGGAGCGATTCGAGGTCGTGGTGCTGGCGCTGAGCGCGAAGCGCGGGCCCGCAGCGGTCGCGCAGACGCTGTACGCGGAAACCGACGCCAGCCGCCTGGGTCGCGCGCTGGCGCAGGAGCAGCGGCGGCTGCAGCCGACCCCGCATCCCGAGGCGCGTCCCGGCAAGCACGACCGCCGCGCCCTGCGTGCGCTGAAATCGGAATCGGGTTGACCGGTCGGATCGACGGCGGCCGACCCGCGCCGCCGATCGCATCGACGCCTGTCACGTCCGCTCCTGCCCCGTTGCGCGATGGGTGGCACGGATGGAGCCCCATCGGGGCGCCATCCGGGGCTCGATCCGGCATCCTTCCCGGATTCCGCTGCGCTGCATCCGGGCTACGCCGTTTCGTGTCTTGATCGCGAGCGGGTATCAGGGCAGCAGCGACCGCAGCCGGTACAGCGCCTCCAGCGCCTCGCGCGGGCTCAATGCATCGGGATCCAGCGCGCGCAGGACCTGCTCCAGCGCCGACGGCGGCGGCGGCGCGAACAGCCCGAGTTGCGGCGATGCCGCGGCGGGTGGTGGCAGGCCGTGCGCCGGACTGCGCTCCAGCGCCTCCAGTGTGTTTCGCGCGTCGGCGATCACCGCCCGCGGCAGGCCCGCCAGCGCGGCGACGGCGAGTCCGAAGCTGCGGCTGGCCGGGCCGTCCTTGACCGCGTGCATGAAGACCAGCTGCTCGCCGTATTCGACCGCGTCGAGATGGACATTGGCGATGCCGGGCACCTCTCCGGCCAGCGCGGTCAACTCGAAGTAGTGGGTGGCGAACAGGGTGAACGCACGGTTGACCGTCGCCAGTCGCACCGCGCAGGCGCGCGCCAGCGCCAGTCCATCGTAGGTGGAGGTGCCGCGCCCGATCTCGTCCATCAGCACCAGGCTGTGCGCGGTCGCGTTGTGCAGGATCGCGGCGGTCTCGCTCATCTCGACCATGAAGGTCGACTGGCCGCGGGCGAGGTCGTCGCCGGCGCCGATGCGGGTGAAGATGCGGTCGATCGGACCCAGGACGGAGCGCTGTGCCGGCACGTAGCTGCCGATATGCGCCAACAGCACGATCAGCGCGGTCTGGCGCATGTAGGTGGACTTGCCGCCCATGTTGGGGCCGGTGATCACCAGCATGCGGCGCGCGTCGTCGAGCTGCAGGTCGTTGGGCTCGAAGGGCTCCTCGCGCACCTGCTCGACCACCGGATGGCGGCCGCGTTCGATGCGGATGCCGGGCGCATCGACCAGTTCCGGGCAGGCCCAGCCGAGTGCGTCGGCGCGTTCGGCGAGATTGGCCAGCACGTCGAGTTCGGCGATCGCCGCCGCGGCGTCCTGCAACGGCGCGAGCCGCGCGCCCAGCGCGTCGAGCACGTCCTCGTACAACGCGCGCTCGCGCATCAGCGCGCGCTCGCGCGCCGACAGCACCTGGTCCTCGAAGGCCTTGAGCTCGGCGGTGATGTAGCGCTCGGCGCCCTTGACGGTCTGCCGGCGGGTGTAGTGCGCCGGCGCGCGATCGGCCTGCGCCTTGCCGATCTCGATGTAATAGCCATGCACCCGGTTGTAGCCGACCTTGAGCGCGGCGATGCCGCTGGCTGCCTTCTCGCGCAGCTCAAGATCCAGCAGGAAACGGTCGGCGTCGGTGGACAGCAGGCGCAGGCGGTCGAGCTCGGCATCGTGACCGGGGGCGATCACGCCGCCATCGCGCAGCAGCACCGGCGGTTGCGCGATGATCGCGGCCGCCAGCAGGCGCACGCTCTCGTCATGGTCGCCGATGCGCGCCAGCAGCGCGCCCAGCAGCGGGTTGTCCAGACCGGCCAGTGCGTCGCGCAGCCCGGGTGCGGCGGCGAGGCCGTCGCGCAGGGTGGACAGATCCCGCGGCCGCGCCGAGCGCAGGGCGACACGGGCAAGGATGCGCTCGAGATCGCCGATCGCGCGCAGCCGCTCGCGCAGCGCGGGAAAACGCCGCTGGTCGATCAGCGCGCCGATTGCCTGATGGCGCTGCCGCAGGACCTCGCGCGCACGCAGCGGGCGATGCAACCAGCGTCGCAGCAGGCGCGCGCCCATCGGGGTGACGCTGCGGTCGAGCACCCCGAGCAGGGTGTGCTCGCTGCGCCCGCCGGGGTGCGTGTCGAGTTCGAGATGGCGGCGCGTGGCCGCATCCAGCGCGACGGTTTCGGTCGCGCTCTCGACCCCCAGTCCGGCGAGATGCGGCAGCGCGCTCTTCTGGGTCTCCTGCAGGTAGGTCAGCAGCGCGCCGGCGGCTCCCAGTGCCCGGGTCAGGGTCAGGCAGCCGAAGCCGGACAGGTCGCGGGTGCCGAAGAAGCGGCACAGTTCGCGCTGCGCGCTGGCGGCATCGAAGTGCCAGGGCAGGCGTCGGCGCAGACCGGGCAGCGTGGTGACCGCCGCCGGCCAGGCGACGTCTTCGGCGATCAGGGTTTCGGCCGGTGTCAGCCGCGCCAGCTCGGCCGCAAGCGCGTCCGGGTCGGCCACCTCGGCGAGCAGGAAGCGGCCGGCGGCGAGATCCACCCAGGCCAGGCCGTAGCCGTTGCGGTCGGCGGCGATCGCCAGCAGCAGCGTGTCGCGGCGCGCCTCCAGCAGTGCCTCGTCGGTGACCGTGCCCGGGGTGACGACGCGCACCACCTTGCGCTCGACCAGGCCTGTCCTGGGCCCCGTCGCAGGACCCCCGGCCAACGCCGGATCGCCGACCTGCTCACAGATCGCCACCGCTTCGCCGGCCCGCACCAGTTTGCCGAGGTAGCTCTCGACCGCATGCACCGGCACGCCGGCCATCGGAATCGGCGCACCGGCCGACTGCCCGCGCTGGGTGAGGGTGATGTCGAGCAGGCGCGCCGCCTTGCGCGCGTCGTCGTAGAACAGCTCGTAGAAGTCGCCCATGCGAAACAGCAGCAGCGTGTCCGGGTACTCGGCCTTGGCGGCGAAGTACTGGCGCATCAGCGGCGTGTGTTGCGCGGAGTCGTCGCGGGTCATCGTGCGGAAGCAGGGTTGGCGCGGGCGCGGCGCGGGAGTAGAAGGTGGGTTTTCCGATTCCGGAGTGTCGCATGGTCGCGAACCCCGTTCCCACCGACGCCGCACTGCACGCGCTGGCCGTAGCGGTCGCCGATGCCTTGCGCGCCCACGGGTTGACGATCGTCGCCGCGGAGTCGTGCACCGGTGGCTGGATCGCCAAGACCCTGACCGACCTGGCCGGCAGTTCGGCGTGGTTCGAGTGCGGGGTTGTCGCCTACAGTTACGAGGCCAAGGAAGCGCTGCTGGGCGTGCATCCGCATACGCTCGAACGCCATGGCGCGGTCAGCGAGGAGGCGGTGCTCGAGATGGTTTCGGGCGCCCTGGCCCGCTTCGGCGCCGGCATCGCGGTGGCGGTCACCGGCATCGCCGGGCCGTCGGGGGGCACTGCGGAAAAACCGGTGGGGACGGTGTGGATCGCCTGGAAACGGCGCGGCGGCTACGCGCGTGCGCAACTGTTCCAGTTTGCCGGCGACCGCGAGGCCGTGCGCCGCCATACCGTGGCTGCGGCCCTCGTCGGGGTGAGGCGAATCCTTACGGAATCCGGCGGCGAGCCCCGGCGTTCCGCTGTCGACGCTGTGGGATAATCGGCGCCCAGGGAAGGGCTGGACAGGTTCAGACCTTCCCCCAGGCCATGGACGGCTTGTCGCGCATCGAGCACGAGGTGCTGGATGCGGCTCCCCGGCAGCGTCGCGGCTTTTGCGACAGCGTCGCGGCACTCTTGCTTCAACCTGACGACCCAAAGGGAATCACGATGGATGAGAACAAGCGCCGCGCGTTGACCTCCGCGCTCAGCCAGATCGAAAAGCAGTTCGGCAAGGGCGCGGTGATGCGCATGGGCGACCGCAGCGACGACGTCATCGAGGCGATTTCCACCGGTTCGCTGGGCCTCGATGTCGCCCTCGGCATCGGTGGCCTGCCGCGTGGCCGGGTGGTCGAGATCTACGGCCCCGAGTCCTCGGGCAAGACCACGCTGACTCTGCAGGTGATCGCCAACTGCCAGCGCAGCGGCGGCGCCGCGGCCTTCATCGACGCCGAGCACGCGCTCGATCCGGGCTACGCCGAGAAGCTGGGCGTCAATGTCGACGACCTGCTGGTGTCGCAGCCCGACACCGGCGAGCAGGCGCTGGAGATCGCCGACATGCTGGTGCGCTCCAATGCGGTCGACATCGTGGTGATCGACTCGGTCGCGGCGCTGACGCCCAAGGCCGAGATCGAGGGCGAGATGGGCGATTCGCACGTCGGCCTGCATGCGCGACTGATGAGCCAGGCGCTGCGCAAGCTCACCGCCAACATCAAGAAATCCGGCTGCCTGGTGATCTTCATCAACCAGATCCGCATGAAGATCGGCGTGATGTTCGGCAGTCCCGAGACCACCACCGGCGGCAACGCGCTGAAGTTCTACGCCTCGGTGCGCCTCGATATCCGCCGGATCGGCGCGGTCAAGAAGGGCGAGGAGATCATCGGCTCGGAGACGCGCGTCAAGGTGGTCAAGAACAAGGTCGCGCCGCCGTTCCGCCAGGCCGAATTCGAGATCCTCTACGGCGAGGGCATTTCGCGCCTTGGCGAGGTGATCGAGATGGGCGTCAACAACGAGCTGATCGAGAAATCCGGTGCCTGGTACAGCTACAAGGGCGAGCGTATCGGCCAGGGCAAAGAGAACGCCCGCCAGTACCTCAAGGAACACCCGGAGATCGCCGCCGAGATCGAGGCACAGCTGCGCGCGCGCCTGCTGACCGCCAAACTGCCGGTCACCGCCGCCACGGACGCCGCGGAAGTGGAAGCGGTCTGAGCGACAACCGCATCCGGCATCGCGGCCCCGGTTGCGGGGACCTCCGGATGCCGGACCCGGAGGGCTCCGCTCGCGCATGACTCGCCACCGCAACCGCAGCGAAGACGACGGCCTGCGCCGCAGCGCCTACGATCGCGCGTTGGAGATGCTGACGCGCCGCGAGCACTCGCAACGCGAGTTGCGGGCCCGACTGGACCGCAGCGGCTATGACGAAGCGGATGCCGATGCGGCGCTTGCGCGGCTGCATGACCAGCACTATCAGAGTGACGAACGCTTCGCCGAGATGCTGCTGCGCAGCCGCATCGCCCGGGGCTATGGCCCACGCCGCATCCGCGCCGAGCTGGCGACGCACGGCATGCCGGCGGCGACCATACAGCGGCTGCTCGCTGCCGCCGCGACCGACTGGCTGGCCGTGGCGACGGCACAGCTGCGCCGGCAGTTCGGCGCCGTCGGATCGCGCATCGCGGCCGAGCGCGCGCGGCGCGCCCAGTACCTGCTGCGGCGCGGATTCGACGCTTCCACGGTAAGATCAGCCACTCACGCTGAGCTGGACGGGGCAACCGACGACGCGGACTGATGGTGCGCTCGAGGGTTCCCGCCCCCAGCTGCGCCCTTCGATCCATTCGTCTCCGTGGCCATGAAAACCGCCGAAATCCGTTCCCGCTTCCTCGAATTCTTTCGTGCCCGCGGTCACCGCATCGTGCCGTCCGCCACGCTGGTGCCCGCCAGCGACCCGACCCTGCTGTTCACCAATTCGGGGATGGTGCAGTTCAAGAACGTGTTCCTCGGCAGCGAAAAGCCGGGTTACGTGCGCGCGGCCGACGTCCAGCGCTGCCTGCGTGCCGGCGGCAAGCACAACGACCTCGATGCGGTCGGCTACACCGCCCGTCACCACACCTTCTTCGAGATGCTGGGCAACTGGTCGTTCGGCGACTATTTCAAGCGCGAGGCCATCGCCTGGGCGTGGGAGCTGCTGACCGCCGAGTTCGGTCTGCCGCCCGAACAGCTGTGGGTCACGGTCTATCACACCGACGACGAGGCCTACCGCATCTGGAACGAGGAGATCGGCGTGCCCGCCGGGCGCATCGTGCGCATCGGCGACAACAAGGGCGCGCCCTATGCCTCGGACAACTTCTGGCAGATGGCGGACACCGGGCCCTGCGGCCCTTGCACCGAGATCTTCTACGACCATGGTCCCGGCGTGGCCGGTGGCCCGCCCGGTTCAGCCGATGCCGACGGAGACCGCTACATCGAGATCTGGAATCTGGTGTTCATGCAGTTCGACCGCGCCGCCGACGGCACACTGTCGCCGCTGCCGGCGCCCTGCGTCGACACCGGCATGGGCCTGGAGCGCCTGGCCGCGGTGTTGCAGAACAAGCACTCCAACTACGAGATCGACCTGTTCGCCCACCTGATCCGTGTCGCCGGCGAACTGACCGGCACGCAGGACCTGGCCAACAAGTCGCTGCGCGTGATCGCCGACCACGTCCGCGCCTGCGCGTTCCTGGTCGTCGACGGCGTGCTGCCGTCCAACGAAGGGCGCGGCTATGTGCTGCGCCGGATCATCCGCCGCGCCCTGCGCCACGGCTGGATGCTGGGTGTACGCGGCGAGTTCTTCTGGCAAATGGTCGCACCGCTGGTTGCCGAAATGGGCAGTGCCTATCCCGAGCTCGCGCAGAAGCAGACCCTGGTCGAGCAGGCGCTGCGCGCCGAGGAGCAGCGTTTCGGCGAAACCCTCGAACACGGCATGAAGGTGTTCGAGGAGGTCGCTGCGGGCGCCGGGGATGGACGAATCGCGGGCAGCGATGCCTTCCGCCTTTACGACACCTACGGCTTCCCGGTCGATCTCACTGCCGACATCGCGCGTGAGCGCGGCCTGGCGGTGGACATGGCCGGCTTCGAGGCGGCGATGGATCAGCAGCGCGAACGCGCGCGTGCGGCCAGCCAGTTCGAGAGCAAGGGCCAGTTGCCGGCCGATCTGGCCAGCGCGCTCAGCCCGACCGTGTTCCTCGGTTACGAAACCCATGCGGCACCGGATTGCGAGGTGCTGGCGATCGTGCGCGCCGGTCGCAAGGTGGCGATGCTGGATGCGGACGAGGAGGGCGTCGTCATCCTCGACCGCACGCCGTTCTACGCCGAGTCCGGCGGTCAGGTGGGTGACACCGGCACGCTGGCGAACGCCGGCGGCACCTTTGTCGTGGGCGATACGCTCAAGCTGGGCGGCGTCTTCCACGGCCATGCCGGCCGCTGGCGGGGCAGCGTGCCGCTGCGGACTGGCGATCGCGTCGAGGGCGCGATCGATGACGCGCGCCGCCAGGCGATCGTGCTCAATCATTCCGCCACGCACCTGCTGCACGCCGCGCTGCGCAAGCTGCTGGGCGAACACGTCGCGCAGAAGGGCTCGCTGGTGGCGCCGGATCGCCTGCGCTTCGATTTTTCGCATTTCCAGCCGATCGCGGGCGAGCAGCTGCACCAGATCGAAAGCCTCGTCAACGCCGAGATCCGCCGCAACGTCGCCGCCGAGATTCGCCAGATGGGCTATCAGGAGGCGCTCGCCTTCGGCGCCATCGCGCTGTTCGGCGAGAAGTACGGCGACCGGGTGCGCGTGCTGAAAATGGGTGATTTTTCCACCGAACTGTGCGGCGGTACCCACGTGACGCGCACCGGCGACATCGGCCTGTTCAAGATCGTCGGCGAATCGGGCGTGGCCGCCGGCGTGCGCCGCATCGAGGCGGTGACCGGAGCCGGTGCCGAGGCATTCGTACTGGCCGAGGAGCAGCGCCTGGACGAACTCGCGACGCTCCTGGGCAGCAGCTCCGGCGAGATCCGGGACCGACTGCGGCAGGTGCTGGAGCGGCAGAAGAAGCTCGAGCGCGAACTGGATGCGCTGAAGTCCAAGGCCGCGGGCGCAGCCATCCATGATCTTGCTGCACAGGCGGTTGCCGTCGGTGCCATCAAGGTGGTTGCGGCCCGCATCGACGGGCTCGATGCCAAGGCCTTGCGCGAGGGCGTCGATCGTCTCAAGCAGCGCCTCGGCGATTGCGTGGTGCTGCTGGCTGCCGGCGCGGAGGGCAAGGCCAGCCTCGCCGCCGGCGTGCACGGCGCGGCATTGGCGCGTTACAAGGCGGGCGACGTCGTCGCCCATGTCGCGCAGCGGATTGACGGCAAGGGCGGCGGCCGCGCGGATCTGGCGCAAGGCGGCGGCAACGACGGGCCCGCGCTGGACGCCGCGCTGTCCGCCTTGCCGGCGTGGCTGGCTGCACACGCCTGAGACGCTGATTTCATTGCGCAGGCAACTGCGCGTGGGCTAGTATCACGACGCTGCGGTACCAGACCCCCATGTTTCACCGCGGCAACACGACTCCATATCAAGACGCCGCAACTGACGGTATTTGACGGCGTTGACCGGCTCCCTGGACGCTTCCGACGCCGGAAGCGATCGACAGGAGCAGGCGAGCCAGCAAATCGGAGCACGACCCCATGTTGATCTTGACCCGCCGGGTGGGCGAAACCCTGATGATCGGCGACCAGGTGACGGTCACCGTCCTCGGCGTGAAAGGCAACCAAGTTCGCATCGGCATCAATGCGCCGAAGGATGTTTCGGTGCATCGTGAAGAGATCTACCAGCGCATCAAGCGCGAACAGAACGAGCCCGGTTCGGCTGGCGTCGACGAAGGCGGCACGGGCAGCGAAGGCGCTGCGTGATCATCAAGGGTTCCGTCGGGGCAGTGCAGCCGTTATGCTTGCGCGCCCGCTGCGAGCCACAACGTTCCCCGGAGAGATGCCCGAGAGGCCGAAGGGGCTCCCCTGCTAAGGGAGTATAGGGTCAAAAGCTCTATCGAGGGTTCGAATCCCTCTCTCTCCGCCAGTCGTTCCGAGCCGCAGCCACCGTGCTGCGGCTTTTCATTTGCACGGGCGATCATGGCCCGGCTCAGGGTTCCCGTGATCGCAGCTTGCTGCGCACGCCGTCGCAGTCGGCATGGGCCGTACATCGGATGTCGCGCGATGCGCGAATGAACGGCCGAAAGAAAAAGGCCAGCGAATGCTGCATTCGCTGGCCTTCGTCCGGAGATGGCGCGCCCGGAGAGATTCGAACTCCCGACCACCAAGTTCGTAGCCTGGTACTCTATCCAACTGAGCTACGGGCGCGTGGTACAGCCGCGGTGCGGCGGCGGTGCCGCTCGCCGGCGAGCGGGTTGAGCGCCGCGCGGCAAGCGGGGGATTATTCCGTTGCCTCGACGCAACGTCAAGCCCTGATCCCGCGCGACTGCTCCTCAACGCATGCTGCCGAGCGCGCCGAACACACCCAGCGCCGTGGTCAGCGCGACAATGGCAATGACCACCCGGCGATAGGTGCCGCGCAGTCGATGCGCAGGGGGCAGCGCCTTGATCGCCAGCGCGACGAGAAATCCGAGCACCAGCGGCAACATCAGCGCGTTCATCACCTCGACCCCGATCGACAGTGCCACCAGGTCGGGAGCCAGCGCCACGATCAGCGCGCCGCCGACGACGCCCAGCGTGAACACGACATAGAACCACGGCGCCTCGAGCGGATGGTCGGCCAGCGAATGCCGATAGCCGGCGACTTCACCGAAACCCCAGGCGGCAGCCAGGCTGACCACGATCGAGGCCACCATCGCGGCACCGAGCAATCCGATCCCGAACACGGTGCGGCCCAGTGTCTCGCCCAGTGCCGGGGTCAGCGCCTGCGCCACCTGGCCGACGGTGTCCAGCGGCGCGCTGCGGTGCCCGGCCCACAATGTCGCCGCGGTCACCATCAGCACGGCAGCCATCACTACCTGCGTCAGCACGGCGCCCAGGGCCGTATCCCAGCGTGCCGCGACATATTGCTGCGGCTGCAGGCCTTTGTCGGCGACCGCGGACTGCTGGTAGAACACCATCCACGGCATGATCACGGCACCGATGTTGGCGGCGACCAGATAGGCGAAATCGCCGCGGTGCAGCGGCACATGCAACAGCCCGGACGTCACGTCGTGCAGGCGCACCGGCGACTGCGCCGCCACGACGATGAAGACCAGCTCGAACAGGCCCAGCAGGATGGCCACGCGCTCGACGCGCCGGTAGCTTCCGCTCCATACCACCAGCAGCAGAAATCCGACCGCCAGCGCGAGGCTCCAAAGGCGCGGCACGCCGAACAATTCGCCGACTCCGGCGACGCCGGAGAACTCGGTCAGCAGGGCGCCGATGGTCGCGACGGCCAGCCCGCTCACCGAGACCCAGGCCCAGAACGGCCCGAAGGTTTCGCGGATCAGCTCACCGTGGCCCTTGCCGGTAAAGATGCCCAGGCGCACCGTCAGTTCCTGCACCACGTACAGGACCGGGATCAGCAGCAACTGCAGGCCGAGCAGCTGGTAGCCCCACTGCGCGCCGCTCTGCGCGGCGGTCAGCACGCTGCCGACGTCGGTGTCGGCGAGCATCACGACCAGGCCAGGGCCGAGCACGGCGAGGAACAGCCGCCACGACGAAGCGGTTCGTGGCGAGGTGGGTCGATCGGCGATTGGAATGCTCACGGGACGGCGGGGCGCGACGGTAATTCTGCAAATGATACACGTTCGCGTATGCGTTTGGTCATGTCGCACGCACCGCGTCAGTGAGCCGCGTCGCGCCGGCGATGCCGATGCACTTCGATGGCGAAGGTGCCCAGACCGACGCCGGCAACGCAAACCACCGCCAGCAGCAGCGGCAGGTCGATCGCGCTCAAGCCATGCACGCGCAGCCCGGTGGCGATATGCCACTGCGCCAGCTGCGGGAACAGCGTGGCCAGCACGCCGCTGATGACATAGGCCAGACCGCCCCAGAGCAGGGTGCGCGCCGCGGTCAGCAGCGCGACATCGCGGATCGCCTGCGGTGACAGCTTGCGGCTGGCCGCGAGGCGTCCGAACAGGGTGCCCGCCAGCGCTTGCACGATCAGGGTGCCGAGTCCGAACAGGGCGCCCGGCAGCCAGCCCCAGGCCGCGCTGGGCATGGCCGGGGCCAGCGTGGTGTACAGGATCAGTGCGAAGGCACCGAACCCCCAACCGGCGACGAAGCCGTGCACGGCCGGCATCCAGCCGGTCATCCGCGCCCAACGCACCGTCTCGGCGGACTCGTCCAGTTCGCTTTCATGACAGGCCCCCATGAGATGCAGATGCAGCACGCGACGCTGGCGCAGCATCAGCAAGCCGCCAGCGGCCATCAGCAATCCGATGGGCACGTACAGCGCCTGCTCCAGCCAGCGGTTCCGCATCCAGTGCGACAGACCGAGCCAAGCCAGCTCGCTGGCGAGCGCGCGCTGCACGGTGAAGCTCAGTGAAAACAGCAGCCCGGCGCGCAGGCCCTTGCGGCCGGAATGGCTGCCGATCGCGTAGCTGAAGGTGATCGGCCAGGTGTGTTCGTCCGGGACCACGCCATGCACCAGACCCAGCAGCCAGGCCGTGACCAGCGCCGCCAGCACGCCCGGATGGGAGGGGTTCCAGAGATCGATCGGTGGCATCGGTGACTCCGGGGCAGGCGCCCCATGGTGCCGGCTGGCGGCAGTGGTCGATTACGGGAGCATAAAGAGTCTGTCAAGCCGCAGGCGCGGGCGGGCGGGCGCGGCAGGCTGGTTCGCGCTTGCTGCCGGGCGCGTCTTGGCGGGGATGCGCCAGCCTCAGGATGCGGACAGGGCAGTGGCCTGCGCGGCCATCACCGCCTCCTCGTCGGTGGGCAGGCACAGGATCGGCACGCGGCCGGCAGCGGATCCGATCAGCGGGTGTCCGGCGGCATTGGCCTCGGCATCCAGCGCGAGACCCAGCCAGCCCAGGCGTTCGACCACCGCGGCGCGGATCGCAGGCTGATGCGTGCCGATGCCGCCGGTGAACACCAGGGCATCGAGCCCGCCGGTCGCGGCAGCAACCGCGCCGATCTGGCGCACGATGCCGGCCACGAACACGGCGATCGCCTGTCGGGCGCGCGGGTCGGGGTTATCGAGCAGGTCGCGCGTATCGGCGCTGATCTCCGATACGCCGAGCAGGCCGCTGTGCCGGTAGAGCAGGTGACTGACCGCGTCGGCTTGCAGGCCATCGTGCTGTAACCATTGCAGCACCAGACCGGGGTCGAGCGCACCGCAGCGGGTGGCCATCACCAGACCGTCCAGCGCGGTGAAGCCCATGGTCGTGGTGACGCTCCTGAGCTTGCGCAGGCCGCACAGACTGGCGCCGCT
The DNA here is from genome assembly GCA_028870665.1 of Lysobacteraceae bacterium. GTDB lineage: Bacteria > Pseudomonadota > Gammaproteobacteria > Xanthomonadales > Rhodanobacteraceae > Metallibacterium. The sequence continues at coordinate 12,555 of JAGWPB010000013.1, read as the reverse complement.
GCCCAGATGCGCGATCAGCACCGCGCCTTGCGCCCGCGTGCCCAGCAGGGCCGGCAGGCGCCGGCTGATCGCATCGAACGAGAGACCGTGGAAGCCATAGCGCTGGTAGCCGCGTTCATGCCACACGCGCGGAATCGCATAGCGGCGCTCGGCATCGCCATGGCCGGCATGGAAGGCGGTATCGAAGCAGGCCACCTGCGCGGCTTGCGGCAGGGCAGCTTGCGCCGCGCGCACGCCGGCCAGCCCCGGGCCCTGGTGCAGCGGCGCGAGCCGGGTCAGCGCCGAGAGATCGCCGAATACCGCGGGCGTGATGCGCACTGCCTGGGTGTAGTGCAGGCCGCCATGGACGATGCGGTGCGCGACCACGGCGGGTGCGGCGGCCCCGTGCTCGCGCGCCAGCCATTCGATCAGCCAGGCGACCTCGGCGCCGGTATCGCCGCGCACCGCCTCGGGTTTCAGCGTTTGCGGCGGACCACCGGTCCGGGTGAACGTGAGCACGGGCTCGCCGCTCGGCGCGTCGATCTCCCCGCGCAGCAGGGCCGGCGGCAGATTCGCGGATTGCCGTGCCGTCTCGAGGTCGAACAGCGCGAACTTGAGGCTGGACGATCCGGCGTTGAGTGCCAGCAGGCGGGGCGCGGTCATGGTGGCGGCGGGTTGCGGGTATCCGCCGCCGTGGATGCCGAAGCGGGCCGCGCCGGCTCCGTCGCCGTGCACAGCACCGCCAGCGCACAGGAGGCCAGCCGCGCGTCCGGCAGGTCGGCGCGACTGGTCAGCACCACCGGCACCCGCGCGCCGAGCACGATTCCGGCGATGGCCGCCTCGGCCAGGTATTCGAGCTGCTTGGCCAGCATGTTGCCGGCCTCCAGGTCCGGCGCGACCAGGATGTCGGCCAGTCCCGCCACCGGGGAGACGATGCCCTTGGTCTGCGCCGCGCGCAGCGACACCGCGTTGTCGAACGCCAGCGGGCCGTCGAGCAGGCCGCCGCTGATCTGGCCGCGATCGGCCATCTTGCACAACGCGGCGGCGTCCAGCGTCGAGGGAATCTTGGAGCTGACCGTCTCGACCGCGGCCAGGATCGCCACCTTCGGCCGGGCGATGCCCAGCGCATGCGCGAGGTCGATGGCGTTCTGCACGATGTCGCGCTTGGCCTCCAGGTCCGGGATGACGTTCACCGCCGCATCGGTCAGCAATTGCAGGCGCGGCTGGCCGACCGCGTCGATCACGAACACGTGGCTGATGCGGCGCGCGGTGCGCAGGCCGGTCTGCGCATCGACCACGGCGTGCATCAGTTCGTCGGTATGCAGCGAGCCCTTCATCAGGGCCTGCACCTGGCCGGCGCGCGCCATCGCCACGGCTTTCCCGGCGGCGGCGTGGCTGTGCTCGGTGGCGATCAGGGGATACGGCGAAAGGTCGATGCCGGCAGCCTGTGCCGCGGCGCGGATCCGGGCCTCGGGACCGACGAAGACGGGCGCGATCAGCCCGGCCCGTGCCGCGTCCACCGCACCGCCCAGCGAGACGGCGTCGACCGCGTGCACCACGGCCATCGACAACGGCGGCTGACCCTTGCGTGCGGCCTGTGCCTGCGCGATCAGCGCGCGCAGCTTGACGCCGGGATCGCGCAGCTCGAGCTTGGGCAGGTGCATGCGCGGGCGACTGATCTTCTCGGTGGGTACCCGCACCAGCGCGTCGCCTTCCACCACGGTCTCGTTGCGCTGGTTGACCACCGCGCAGCGCAAAGTGGCGCGCGGCGCGTGGCCCGCGGCAAGGTCGATGGCGGCGACGGTCACGCTGACGCGCACCGTGTCGCCGAGAAACACCGGCTTGCGGAACTGCAGGTTCTGGCTCAGGTACACCGTCCCCGGTCCGGGCAGCTGGGTGCCCAGCACGTTGGAGATCAGCGCGGCCGTCCACATGCCATGCGCGACCACCTTGTGGAAGGGGTCGCTGGCGGCAAACTCGGCATCCACATGCGCGGGATTCACGTCACCCGACATCAGCGCGAAGATCTGCACGTCCTCCAGGGTGAAGTTGCGCGTGAGGCTGGCGCTGTCGCCGATTCGCAACTCGCTCAGCGGGCGGTTCTCGATCGAATCGGTCATGCGGGCGTGGCCTTTGCCGGAGGTGGTCAGACGATGGCGAAGCGGGGGAAGAGGAAGCGCTTGGCCTGATCCAGCAGCAGCGCGAAGACGGCGCTCGCACCCAGCAGCGCCAGCACCACGAGCCACGGCAGCGCAGCCATCAACAGTCCGAAGCCGGCCAGCGCGCTCGTCAGCGCAAGGTCGCCGAGGCTCGCCAGCGCCATCCAGCGCGAAGGTGCGAGCCGCCACAGGCGATCGTCATTGCGCAGGGCGTACAGGCTGGTCTGGTTGCCGAATACCAGGATCAGGAACACGACGGTCTGCAACTGCGCGGCGCCCAGGCCCAGGGCCACGGCACCCAAATACATCCCCAGCGCGAACGCGAGCGACAGCGCTGCCAGCGCCGCCGCCGCCGCGATCAGCTTGCGAACCTGCCAGCGCTGTGGTCGCGCCGCAGGCCGCACCCGGTCGCCGGCGATGCTCATGGTGGCGAAGTCGTTGGCGAACAGCATCAGCACGATCAGCAGCGGCGAGATCAGGAAGCGTCCTGTCAGCAGCAGCCCGACGGTGAGGAAGATGACGATCTCGAACACCCGCAGGATCTTGTTGAGGGTGTAGGTGATCATGCGCCGGTGCACCTCGCGCCCGGCGCGCACCACGGTCAGCACGCCGCCCAGGCCCGGATCGGTGAGCACGACGCCGGCGGCAGCCTTGGCCACGTCGGTGGCGCTGGCGACGGCGATGCCCAGTTCGGCCTGGCGCAGGGCGGGCGCGTCGTTGACGCCGTCGCCGGTCATGCCGGTCACGTGCCCGGCGCGTTGCAGGGCCTGCACGATGGCGTGCTTGTCCTCGGGCAGCACGCGTGCGTAGAGGTCGCAGTTCTCGGGGTTTTGCGCGCCTGCGCCCTGCGCCACGCACACGCGCGAGCCCAGGCCCAGCTTGGCGCCGATGGCGCGCGCGGTCTCCTGCGCATCGCCGGTGGCCATGCACACCCGCACACCGAGTCGCGTGAGCTCGGCGATCAGCGCGGCGGCGTCGGGCCGCGGCGGGTCCGACAGGCCCACCACCCCCAGCAACTGCAGAGCATTCGCGGGGCCGGCGGCCACCGCCAGCACGCGCGCGCCGCTCTCTGCCAGCGTGCGTTCGGCGGCATCCAGGGCGGCCTGCTGATCGGCAGTCAACTTGCACAGCGGGCCGATCACGTTGGCCGCACCCTTGACCGCGTGCCATTCGTGTCCGTCCACGCTGTAGACGCCCTCGCTGCGGCGGGTGGACGGGTCGAAGGGATGGAAGGCCCGGCGCAGCGGGGCATTCGCAAGCATGCCGCGCGCGCGCGCCGGCCCGAGGATGGCGAGGTCGAGCGGGTCCTGGGTGGCGTCGTCGCTGGCCAGCGCGGCTGTGCGCAACACGGCGCTTTCGTCGCTGCCCGCCGCGAGCGCGGTCGCGCCGGCCAGGGTCAGGGTGTTCTGCGTCAGCGTGCCGGTCTTGTCCGACACCAGGGTGTCCATCGCCGCGGCTTCCTCCACCGCGGGCAGGCGTGTGACCAGCACACCCTGGCGTGCGAGCTCGAGACTGCTGACCGCGGTGGCCAGCGTGTAAGTGGCCGGCAGCGCGACCGGTACCGAAGCGACCAGCAGCATCAGCGCGAACACGGCCGTTTCCAGCAGCGGCAGGTGCTGCAACAGGGCATACGCCACCACCAGCACCACCAGCGCGGCGTCGAAGAGCACCAGCCGCCTGACGATGGCGAAGATGGTGCGCTGCATGTGGCTGGGGGCGCCGGACGTGCGCACCAGCTCGGCGGTGCGGCCGAAAAAGGTGTGCGCGCCGGTCGCGGTCACCTCGCCGCTGGCCTCGCCCTGGCGCACGATGGCGCCGGTCCAGGCCGGCTTGCCGGAGCCGGCGTCGACCGGCAGCGACTCGCCGGTGAGCGCCGCCTGATCCAGCGCCACGGCGCCGTCGAACAGGGCGAGATCCGCCGGCACCAGATCGCCCGCCCGCAGGTGCACGATGTCGCCCGGCACCACCTGTTCGGCCGGAATCAGGCGCCACGTGCCGTCGCGCAGCACGCGTGCGTTCACATGCAACTGTCTGCGCAGCAGTGCCAGCGCGTCCCGGGCGCGCCGCTCCTGCACGAAGGCCATCACCGCGTTGAACACCAGCAGCACGGCGATCACCAGCGCTTCCAGCCGCCGCTGCAGCAGTATCTGCAGCACGATCACCGCTTCGAGCATCCATGGCACCGGCGCCCAGAACTTCGCCGCGAGCTGGCGCCACGCCGCGACCGCCTTGTCGGCGATGGCGTTGGGCCCGTACTGCGCGAACCGCTGCTGCGCTTCGGCGCTGCTCAGTCCGCGCCTGCGATCGGTGGCGGGCGCCGCGGGTGCGGCTGGCGGCGGCGTCATCGGCGCTGCGGCCTCAGGCGATCCACGCGACCCAGCCCAGCGACAGCAGCAGGGTGAAGGCCAGCCAGGTCGCCGCGGGCAGCATCGCCCGCTGGCGCGAGAGGGCCTGCGCATAGACGGCCTTGAGCAGGTTGTTGCTGCCCGAGGCGATCAGGATGGCGTCGACGACCAGGGTCGGGCTGATGGCGCCGTGATCGGCCAGCAGCGACAGGATGAACGGGTCGATGTCGGTGAAGCCGACCAGGAAGCTCAGCGTCTTGAGTCCAGTCGCGCCGTAGTGCGCGATGACGAACCGGGTGAGCGCGGCGAAGGTCACGAACAGCACGGCGAACAGCAGCGCGATCGGCAGATCGAGCGGATTGTGCGGACCGAGCCGCGGCGTGGCCGCGGTCGGCGCAGGCGCCCGGTTGCCGCGCCGCCACAGCCACGCGGCGACCAGCGCGGAACCCAGCACCAGCACCGCAAACGGCAGCGCCAGCGCCCGCGCCGCGCCGGCATGGCCGAGCACCGCGATCAGCACCAGCAGGCGCAGGTACATCATCAGCGTCGCCAGGACCACGGCCGCGGGTGCCTGCGCGGCGATGCCCGCGTCCGCGCGGGCCTGCCGCGCCAGGACCACGCTGGCGGCGGTGCTCGAGTACAGACCGCCGATCAGGCCGGTGACCAGGGTGCCGGCCCGGGGCCAGACGTAGCGGTGCGCGACATAGCCCAGGTAGGACAGGCCCGAGATCGCCACCACCGCCAGCCAGACCTTCTGGTAGGTCAGCGTCGGCAGACCCGGCAAGGCCGAGTCCGGCATCAGCGGCAGCACCAGGCCGGCGATGATCAGGAACTTCGCCAGGGTCACGCCCTCGGCGCTGGGGAAGGCGTCCGACAGGCGCCGGATCAGCGGCATCTCGCCGAGCATCAGGATGGCCACCACCATCACCGCCGCCACCAGCCAGTCGGGCTCGGTCAGCACCAGCGGTCCCAGCGCGTAAGCCAGCAGGGCGATCAGCGCCGGCAGCAGCGCGCCGCCGGCCGCGCGTGCCGGCAATCGGCCCTGCCACTGATCCACCGCCAGCCATAGCGCCAGCGCCGCCAGCCCGGCTAGGTACAGGCCGCGCGGCGCGGCGCCATCGAGCAGCCAGAGCACGAAGCCGGCCGCGCCGATCAGGGTCAGCGTGCGCGTGGTCCCGAAGCCGATGCCCGCGTCCTGCGAGCGGCGATAGCTGTGCAGCTCCAGCCCCAGCACGAAGCTCAGCACCACGGTGGCGGTGAACCGCAGCAGCAGCGGGGGCAGGGCGGCATCCATCGTCAGCGGCACCTGTGGCAGCAGCGCAGGGTGCGAGCATACTGCGGGCGCGCGGCCGCGCCGTCGCCGCTCAGGGGACCAGGGTCACCGGCACGCGCGCCTCGTCGAGCAGCGAACGCGAGACCGACCCCGCCAGCCAGCGCATCAGCACGCCTTTTTCGGTGTGGCCGATGACGACCTGCGCCGCGGCCATCGCCTGCAGTTCCTGCAGCAACAGCAACGCCGGCGGTCCGACCCTGACCCGCGAGGTCAGCGGGACGCCGGCGGCCACGGCCTGCCGGCGCAGCTGTTCGAGCGCCTCCTCGGACTCGCGCACCAGCGCGTCGTCGGCGCCGCCGGTGCCGGCCGCGAACTCCGGCGCGAAATCGAGCGCGGTCACTGCATGCAGCGGGCGCCGGGTCCGCTGCGCCAGATCGAGCGCATAGGCGAATGCACGCTGCGCAGGGCCCGAGCCGTCGAAAGCCAGCAGGATCGGCGCGGCGGAAGTCGGCATCGCGGGCATGGCGGCACCTCCTGGGGGTCGGTGGCACGGGCAGACTTCGTCCGGTTGCGCGAGTCTGCAAGCCTAGTGTGCGCGCGGCAGACCTGCCCGCATTGACGCGGGTCAACGCCAGCGGCGTGACGGTGCGACGGCGGGCGTCCGCGTCCGGGCGCATGATCCGGCCTTGATCGGCATCAATGGCCGTCGCGTCACGTGGAGTAACGTTTGCCGCATCGTTCGAGTCGCGTGCGAGGGATGTCGATGATGATCGCCATGCGGTGCCGGGCAGGGCAGGGCGGCGGATGCCGTGTCGCGGTCGCCCGCGGCGGCACGGCATGACCACGGTCACATCCGCGGCGCCCGCGGATGCGGGCGCGTTGCGCCCGCGACGGCTCGGCATCGACACCCATCGCGAGCCGGTCGTGGTGCTGCGCGCCGACGCCCCGGTTTGCCGCGCGGAGGGCTTCGAGGCCCACGCCCGCGTCGCCGTCAGCGACGGCAGCCGCGAGATCATCGCCACGCTCGACATCCTGCGCGGCGCCGGCGATGGCCTGCTGGCGGCGGACGAGGCCGGCCTTTCCGAAGCCGCGTGGGCGATGCTGGCGCCGGTCGCGACCACGCGGCTGCGCTTCCGCCACGCGCCACCCAGCGACAGCATGAGTCATGTGCGCGCCAAGATCTTCGGCCATGCCCTGGGCGAGACGCCGCTGCGCGCGATCATCGACGATGTCGTCGCGCAGCGGCTGTCCAACGTCGAGATCACCGCCTTCCTGGTGGCCTGCGCCACTGGCGACATGAGCGCCGCCGAGACCACGGCGCTGACGCGGGCGATGATCCACAGCGGCGAACGCCTGAGCTGGTCGCAGCCGCTGGTGGTCGACAAGCACTGCATCGGCGGCCTGCCGGGCAATCGGACCACGCCGATCGTGGTGCCGATCGTCACCGCGCTGGGCCTGATCATGCCCAAGACCAGCTCGCGCGCGATCACCTCGCCGGCGGGCACCGCCGACACCGTGGCGACCTTCACCCGCGTCGATCTCGATCGCGAGACGCTGCGCCGGGTGGTCGAGGCCGAGGGCGGCTGCATGGCCTGGGGCGGAGCCATGCACCTCAGTCCGGCCGACGACCTGCTGATCCGCGTCGAACGCCTCCTTGAGATCGACAGCGAAGCGCAGCTGGTCGCCTCGGTGCTGTCGAAGAAGGCCGCCGCCGGTTCGACCCACGTGGTGATCGACATTCCGGTCGGGCCCAGCGCCAAGGTGCGCAGCCTCGACGAGGCCCGGCATCTGCTGGCCGCGCTGCGCACCACGGCCGACGCCATCGGCCTGCAGCTCGCCGGCCTGATCAGCGACGGCACGCAGCCGGTCGGACGCGGCATCGGCCCGGCGCTCGAGGCGCACGACGTGATCGCCGTGCTGCAGCGGCGCTCCGAGGCGCCCGCCGACCTGCGCGAGCGCGCCCTGGCGGTGGCGGCGGCCGTGGTGGAGCTGGGCGGGCTGGCGCAGGGCGAGGCGGCACACACGCTGGTGCGCGCGGTGCTCGAGGACGGTCGCGCATGGCGCAAGTTCGAGGCGATCTGCCTGGCCCAGGGCGGTCTGCGCGAACCGGGCGTCGCACCGCTGACCTGGCCGCTGCCGGCAGCCCGTGCCGGCGTGGTGAGCGCGATCGACAATCGCCTGCTGGCGCGCGCGGCCAAGCTCGCCGGTGCGCCGCACGCGCCGACCGCGGGCCTCAGGCTGGCGGTGCGCCTCGGTGATTCGATCGAGGCGGGACAACCGCTGTTCGTGCTGCACGCCGAGCACCAGGGCGAGCTCGAATACGCGCGCGACTTCATCGCCAGCCACCCGGCGCTCGTGCATGTGGAGGCAGCCCGGTGATGCGGATCTACCCCTGGCCGGGCCAGAGCGCCCTTGCGAACGCGCTGGCACCAGCCCTCGCGGACCTCGACGCGCGCACCGCCGCGCTCGCGCTGCATGCCTTCCCCGACGGCGAGACGCTGGTCGAGGTCGAGCCGCCGGCGGCCGGCGGCGACGCGCTGATCGCCTGCACCCTCGACCATCCCGACGCCCGGACGGTGCCGCTGCTGCTGGCGGCGCGCACCCTGCGCGAACTGGGCGCGGCACGCGTCGGGCTGGTCGCGCCCTATCTCGCGTACATGCGCCAGGACCGGCGCTTCCGGCCCGGGCAGGCGCTGTCGGCACGCGGCTATGCGGCGCTGCTGGCGGCGCACTTCGATGGCCTGGTGACGGTCGATCCGCATCTGCACCGCATCCGCGATCTCGCCGAGGTCTATCCGATCCCGGTGCGGGTGGTGCATGCGGCGCCGGCATTGGCGGCGTGGATCCGCGATCACGTGCGCGATCCGCTGGTCATCGGGCCGGACGGCGAGAGCGCGCAGTGGGCGGCCGACGTCGCGGCGCGCGCCGCGGCTCCGCTGATCGTGCTGAACAAGCAGCGCCTCGGCGACGCCGACGTGCGCGTCAGCGTGCCCGATCTGGCGCGCTGGCCGGGACGCACGCCGGTGCTGATCGACGACATCATCAGCTCGGGCCGCACCGCGGCCGCGGCGCTGGCGCATCTGCGCGCGGCCGGCACCCTGCCGCCGGTGTGCGTCGCGGTGCACGGCCTGTTTGCCGGCGATGCCTACCACGAGCTGCTCGAGGCCGGCGCCGCGCGTGTCGTCACCACCACCTCGGTGGCGCATGCCGCGGCGCAAATCGACATCGGCGCCCTGATCGCCGCGGGGGTGCGCGACCTGTGGCGCGCCCCCGATGCCGCCAACCCGGAGATCCGCCCATGATCCGTTTCAGCAGCCACGGCGCCGCCAAGCAGGTGACCGGCTCCTGCCATCTGGTCGAAGCGCAGGGCGCCCGCGTGCTGGTGGATTGCGGCCTGTTCCAGGGCGGCCGCGAGATCGAGGAGGAGAACGCCGCCGATTTCGGCTTCGACGTCACCCGCGTCGACGTGGTCTTGCTGACCCATGCGCATCTGGATCATTGCGGCCGCCTGCCGCTGCTGCACAAGCGCGGTTTCCGCGGTCGCATCGTCGCCACCGCCGCCACCCGCGAGCTGGCCCGGCTGGTGCTGCTCGATGCCGCCGGGCTGCAGGAGGAGGACGCGCGGCGCGCCGAGCGCCGCACCCGTCGCAGCGGCGAGCCGGCGGCGGCGCCGTTGTACGGGATCACCGACGCGCTGCGGGTGATGGACCTGTTCGATCCGCCGCTGGCCTACGGCGAGCGCCGCGAGGTCGCACCCGGCTGCCACGCCACCTTCGTCAACGCCGGTCACATCGTCGGCTCGGCCTCGGTGTTTCTCGAGATCGACGCCGGCCAGGAGCATGCGAGCGTGCTGTTCTCCGGCGACCTCGGCAATCCCGGCCGGCCGCTGCTGGACGACCCCGCGCCGCCGCCGCGCGCGCCCGATTACGTGGTGATGGAAACCACCTACGGCGACCGTGACCATCGCCCCTGGGATGCCTCGGTGACCGAGCTGGTCGAGGCGGTGGCGGCCACCCATCGGCACGGCGGCAACGTGGTGATCCCGACCTTCGCGCTGGAGCGCGCGCAGGAGATCCTGTATGCGCTGCATCAGGGCATTGCCGGCGGCGCGCTGCCGGCGCATCTGCCGGTGTTTCTCGATTCGCCGATGGCGATCTCGGCGACCGAGATCTTCCGCGACCATCCCGAGGCGCTGCGCGCGACGGTGGTCGCCGGGTTCAACCGCGACCATCCGCTCGATCTGCCGGGCCTGCGCTTCACCCGCGAAACCGCCGAGTCGATGGCGATCAACACGATCCGCGGCGGCGCCGTGATCCTGGCCGGCTCCGGCATGTGCACCGGCGGGCGCGTCCGCCATCACCTGCGCCACAACCTGTGGAATCCGGCGAGCAGCGTGATCTTCGTCGGCTATGCCGCGGCAGGCACGCTGGCGCGCCGGATCATCGACGGCGCCCAGCGCGTGCGCCTGTTCAACGAGGAGGTGCAGGTGCAGGCCGCGATCCACACCATCAACGGATTTTCCGCGCATGCCGGACAGAGCCAGCTGCGTGCGTGGCTGGCGCGCTGCGGCAATCCGCGGCGGGTGTTTCTGGTGCATGGCGATTACGATCGCGGCATGCAGGCGTTCGCGGCGCTGCTCGATCGCGACGGCCTCGCCTGGCAGATGCCCGGCGCCGGCGAGCCGATCCTGCTGGCTGGCGAGCATCCGGCCTGAGCCGGCGCCGGGGTACCCGCTCGACCCTTCCACCGTTCGAGATGCTCCGATGACCCTGTCCCGACCGCGTCTGCTGATCCTGCTCGTGGTGCTGCTCGGCGCGGTCGCCGCCGGGACCTGGCTGATGCTGCGGCCGCGCGCCGTGCCGACCGCACTGGTCCTCTACGGCAACATCGATATCCGCAGCGTCGATCTCGCCTTCAATGATTCCGGGCGCATTGCGCGCGTACTGGTCGAGGAGGGCGCGCCGGTGCGCCGGGGCCAGCCGGTCGCAACGCTGGATGCGGTGCGCTTCGTCGACGCGGTGCATCAGGCGCAGGGCGTGCTGGCCGCCGCCGAACAGCAACTGGCCAAGCTGCGCGCCGGCAGCCGGCCGCAGGAGATCGCGCAGGCGCGGGCGGCGGTGGCCGCGGCGCAGGCCACCTTGCACAACGCCGCGATCAGCCATGACCGCCAGCGCGCGCTGGCGCTGGCGCATCTGCTGCCGCAACAGAGCGCCGACAACGCGCTGCAGACGCTCAAGACCGCGCGCGCCGGCCTGGACAATGCCCGGCAAGCGCTGAGCCTGGCGTTGCAGGGACCGCGCCGGGAAGACATCGCCGCGGCGCAGGCGACCGTGGTGGCCGACCGCGCGGCGCTGGCGCTGGCGCAGCGGCAGCTCACGGACACGACCCTGCTGGCGCCGAGCGACGGCGTGGTGCAGGACCGCATCCTCGAGCCCGGCGACATGGTCAGTCCGCAATCGCCGGTGCTGACGCTGGCGTTGACCGATCCGGTCTGGGCACGCGCCTACGTGCCGGAGCCGGCGCTGGGCCGAGTCGCCGCCGGCATGCGTGCCAGCATCCGCAGCGACAGCTTTCCGGGCCGCTCCTTCGCCGGCTGGGTCGGCTTCATTTCACCGACCGCCGAGTTCACGCCGAAGAATGTCGAGAGCACGGATCTGCGCACCGAGCTGGTCTACCGGGTCCGCGTGTATGCCTGCAATCCGGGCCATGCGCTGCGCATGGGCATGCCGGTGACGGTGAGCATCCCCCTGCACGGCAACGCGCCGGGTCCGCTGGCGCCCTGCGCGCAGCCGCGGCCGTGACGGCGCCAGCCCTGCGCTTCGCGCAGGTGCACAAGGGCTTCGGCCGCCGCGGCCGCCGCGTCGCGGCCCTCGCCGGGCTGGATCTCGACCTGCCGGCCGGCAGCATGACCGCCCTGGTGGGGCCGGACGGCGCCGGCAAGACCACGCTGATGCGGCTGGCCGCGGGGCTGCTGCTGCCGGACGCCGGGCAGGTGGATGTGCTCGGGCAGGACACCCGCGTGCACGCGCAACGGATCCAGGCCAGCGTCGGCTACATGCCGCAGCGCTTCGGCCTCTACGAGGACCTCAGCGTGCAGGAGAATCTCGACCTCCACGCCGATCTGCAGGACGTGCGCGGGGCGGCTCGCGTCGCGCGCTACGCCGAGCTGCTCAGGCTCACCGCGCTGGGGCCGTTTGCCGACCGCCGCGCCGGCGCCCTGTCCGGCGGCATGAAGCAGAAGCTGGGCCTGGCCTGCGCGCTGCTGCGGGCGCCGCCGCTGCTGCTGCTCGACGAGCCCACGGTCGGCGTCGATCCGATCTCGCGGCGCGAGCTCTGGGCCATCCTGCTGGCGCTGCGGCAGGGACCGCAGCCGGTCAGCATGCTGCTCAGCACCGCCTATCTCGACGAGGCCGAGCGCTGCGAACAGATCCTGATCCTCGAGCAGGGGCGCCTGTTGCAGCAGGGCGCGCCGGCGACGTTTCGCGCGGCGATGCAGGGGCGCACCTTCGCCGTCACGCACGCGCCGCGGTCGCGCCGCGTCCTGCACCAGGATCTGCTGCGGCGCGCGGGCGTGATCGATGCCCAGGTGCAAGCCGTCGGCGTGCGCGTGGTGCTGGCGACGGCGCAGGCGCCGAGCGCGGCGCCCGGTGAAACCTGGCAGGCCCTGCCGCCGCGCTTCGAGGATGCCTTTGTCGCCCTGCTGCAGCAGCAGCGCGGAGCGCCGACGGGGCTTGCGGCGGCGGACTCCGCGCCGACGTCGCCCGCCGCCGCTGTTGCCGCCGCCGGGGACGCGCCCGCG
>JAGWPB010000075.1 GCA_028870665.1 Lysobacteraceae bacterium | reverse complement strand
CCGCGCCGGCCGAGATGGCCGGCCTCGGTGACGCGCACTTCGTACCAGGTCGGCAGGCCCTGGATGTTGGAGGGGAAGATGTTGCGCGGGCTGACCGGCACGCCCATGCGCAGGATGGACTTGGCGAACAGCTCGTTGGCGGACGCCGAGCCCGAGCCGTTGACGTTGGCGAACTTGACCACGAAGTCGTTGACTGCCTCGATCGGCTTCATGCGCGGGCTCCGCCGTTGCAGGCGTTGCGGTACGCGCGAACCCTCGCCCGGCCTGCGGCCAGCCTCTCTCGGGGGGAGGCGGTTTCCACCATGGCGCTCATGCGGCCTCCTTTTTCGCTGCCTTGGCGTGACAGCCGGGGCCGGCATGGGTCATCTCGATCAGGAACTTCTGCATGTCCCAGGCGCCGGTCGGGCAGCGCTCGGCGCACAGGCCGCAATGCAGGCAGACGTCCTCGTCCTTGACCATCACGCGGCCGGTCTTGAGCGCGTCGGACACGTACAGGTCCTGCGTCAGGTTCAGCGCCGGCGCTTGCAGGCGCGGGCGCAGCTCGGCCTCGTCGCCGTTGGCGGTGAAGCTGATGCAGTCCATCGGGCAGATGTCGACGCAGGCGTCGCACTCGATGCACAGGCTCTTCGCGAACACCGTCTGCACGTCGCAGTTGAGGCAGCGCTGTGCCTCCTTCCAGGCAGTGGCGGCGTCGAAGCCCAGCTCGACCTCGACCTTGATGCTCTTGAGCGTCTTCTCGGCGGCCGCCCACGGCACCTTGTGGCGTTCCTCGGGCGAGATGTCGTTGTCGTAGCTCCACTCGTGGATGCCCATCTTCTGCGAGGTCATGCGCAGCAGCGGGTCGGGCCGCGCGTGGATGTCCTCGCCGTTGAGCAGCTTGTCGATCGAGATCGCCGCATCGTGGCCGTGGGCGACGGCCCAGATGATGTTCTTGGGGCCGAAGGCGGCGTCGCCGCCGAAGAACACGCGGGGGATCGTCGACTGCAGCGTGGTCTTGTCCAGCACCGGCAGGCCCCAGCGGTCGAAGTCGAGGCCGAGGTCGCGCTCGATCCACGGAAACGCATTCTCCTGGCCGACCGCGATCAGCACTGCGTCGCAGTCAAAGTGCTGTTCCGGTTCGCCGGTGGGCACCAGCGCGCGCCGTCCCTGCGCGTCGCGTTCGGCACGCACGCTCTGGAAGCGCATGCCGGTGAGCCGGCCGTTTTCATGCTCGAAAGCGACGGGCACCAGGTAGTTGAGGATCGGAATGCCCTCGTGCTGGGCGTCTTCCTTTTCCCACGGCGAGGCCTTCATCTCCTCGAAGCCGGAGCGCACGATCACCTTGACGTCCTCGCCGCCGAGGCGGCGAGCCGAGCGGCAGCAGTCCATCGCGGTGTTGCCGCCGCCGAGCACGATCACGCGCTTGCCGATGGCGTCGATGTGGCCGAACGAGACCGACGCCAGCCAGTCGATGCCGATGTGGATGTGCTTGGCGGCCTCGGCGCGGCCGGGCAGGTCGAGGTCGCGCCCGCGCGGCGCGCCGCAGCCGATGAACACGGCATCGAAACCTTCGGCCAGCAGGGTTTTCAGCGAATCGACGCGCTGGCCGCCGCGGAAGTCGACGCCGAGGTCGAGGATGTAGCCCACCTCCTCGTCGATCACCGCCTCGGGCAGGCGGAAGCGCGGCACCTGGGTGCGCATGAAGCCGCCGCCCTTGGCATCGCTGTCGAACACGCTGACGTGGTAGCCCAGCGGCGCCAGATCGCGCGCCACCGTCAGCGACGCCGGGCCGGCGCCGATGCAGGCCACGCGCCGGCCGTTGGGCTTGCCGGGTTTCGGCAGGCGGCCGCGGATGTCGTCCTTGTGGTCGGCGGCGACGCGCTTGAGCCGGCAGATCGCCACGGGTTCGGGCCGGCTCTTGTCAGGCACGCTGCCGTTGTTTTCCTCGACGCGGCCGCGCCGACAGGCCGGCTCGCAGGGGCGGTCGCAGGTGCGCCCGAGGATGCCGGGGAACACGTTCGATTCCCAGTTGACCATGTAGGCATCGCTGTAGCGCCCGGCGGCGATCAGCCGGATGTATTCGGGCACCGGGGTATGGGCCGGGCAGGCCCACTGGCAATCGACGACCTTGTGAAAATACTCGGGCTTGCGGATATCGGTGGGCTGCACCGCGGTCCTCCCCCGGAAGCAACGATCACGCCCGCCGAACCAGCCGTTGCGGGCGACTCGAATCAAGACGCGGCGAGTCTAGCCCTTCGGCGGTTCGTCGCAAGGGCTGCTTTTGGCGAGTCCATCCCGAAGATTCGACCGGTGGGCCGCCTGACGTCACTCGCGGCCTTCGGTCCGCTCACCCGGGGTCGCCATTCCGAGCGCAGCAAAGGATCGGTCCGACGAGAGCGCCCCGTTGCGGGAATCACCGCTGCCGTGCGCCGGATCCTTCGGCTGTGGCCTCGGGATGACACGGAGGGGGATGCGCGTTGGGGTATCGCGGTGCAAGGATCGCGCTTCGGGATGTCGCGATGGAAGCGGTGTGCGTCGGGGTGTCGCGGTGGAAGCGGTGTGCGGCGGGGCGACACGGTGAAGCGGTGCGCGACGAAGGGTTGTGCCTCGGGGCGGCGGGCGAGCGGCTGCGCCTCGGGGTGACTTCGCACGGGGGCTCGCACGACCCTGAGGACGAAGGAGCCCGGTCTGCCCCAGACTGTCATCCTGAACGCAGGGAAGGATCTGGCGTTCCGAACCCTGTCCACGTTCGCCCTTTCGACTGGAAATCCCATGTTCATCACCTTGCTGATCATCGCCGTCACCTGTGTCGTGTCCTTCGCGGCCTTCGGCAATCGCCGCCTGTTCGACGCGCTGATCCTGTGGCCGCCGGCGGTCCGGCGCGGCCAGTACTACCGGCTGCTGAGCTACGGCCTGATCCATGCCGACGGCGCGCATCTGTTCTTCAACATGTTCACGCTGTACTTCTTCGGCGCGGCGATGGCCGGGCTGTACCAGCGCCTGCTGGGGCCGTTCGGCTTCGTGATCTTCTACACCGGTGCGCTGCTGGCCTCGATCCTGCCGGCGTATCTGCGCCACAGCGACGACAGCGGCTACCGCAGTCTGGGCGCCTCGGGCGCGGTCTCGGCGGTGCTGTTCGCCTTCATCCTGGTGCAGCCGTGGGCGACCATCGTGGTGTTCGTGCTGCCGGTGCCGGCGATCGTCTACGCCGTGCTGTATCTCGGCTACACCTTCTACATGGACCGCCAGCGCAGCGACCGCATCAACCACAGCGCGCATCTGTGGGGCGCGTTGTACGGCGTGGTCGCCACCGCGCTGATCGCGCCGCGCGTGCTGCCGTGGTTTCTGAGCCAGCTGATGCAGCCGCGATTCCTGCACTGAAACCGGGCAGCGCCGACGCTTGCCGCGGATGACGCTGCACGGTCGCTGTGCCAGCATGCGCGCCCGTTCCCCTCGGTGACGCGGCCCGGCCATGCGCCTGAACAAGTACATCAGCGACAGCGGGCTGTGTTCGCGCCGCGAGGCCGACGCGCTGATCGCGCAGGGGCGGGTGACGGTCAACGGCGTGCCCGCGGAAATCGGGACCACGGTCGCGCAGGACGATGCGGTGGGCGTGGACGGCCAGGCCATCCGTGCCCGGCCGTCGCGGGGAGCCGCCGCGCGCAGGCACGTCTACATCGCACTGAACAAGCCGGTCGGCATCACCTGCACCACCGAGCACGCGGTCAAGGGCAATATCGTCGATTTCGTCGATCACGCCGAGCGCATCTTTCCGATCGGGCGCCTGGACAAGGATTCCGAGGGCCTGATCCTGCTGACCAGCAACGGCGACATCGTCAATGAGATCCTGCGCGCCGAGAACGCGCACGAGAAGGAATACCTGGTGGGCGTCAATCGCCCGGTGACGCCCGCGTTTCTCGCCGGCATGGCGCGCGGTGTGCGCGTGCACGGGCAGATGACGCGGCCCTGCACGACACGCCGGATCGCCAAGTTCGGCTTTTCCATCGTGCTCACGCAGGGGCTCAACCGGCAGATCCGGCTGATGGCCGAGGCCTTCGACTACCGCGTGACCCAGCTGCGCCGGGTGCGCATCGTCAACATCCGGCTGGGCGCGTTGCGTGTGGGGCAATGGCGCAACCTGACCGACGCCGAGTTGCGCGGGCTGCTGCCGCAGCGCAGCGCGTGGTGAGCGGCCATTGCGGCGAGCCGGCGTGCGCATCGCCGCGCCGGGACCGCTTCGATGCGATCATGGCGCATGACTGATTTCGCCACGCTCCCGTTGAGCCCGGCCCTGCTGCAGAGTCTTGCCGCCATGGGCTATGCGCAGATGACGCCGGTGCAGGCGGCCAGCCTGCCGCCGATCCTGGCCGGACAGGACGTGATCGCGCAGGCCAAGACCGGCAGCGGCAAGACCGCGGCCTTCGGCCTCGGTCTGCTGGCGCGGCTGGACGCCGGCCTCAGTCGAGTGCAGGGGCTGGTGCTGTGCCCGACGCGCGAGCTGGCCGACCAGGTCAGCAAGGAAATCCGCCGGCTGGCCAGCGCCACGCCCAACATCAAGCTGCTGACCCTCAGCGGCGGCATCGCGCTGGGGCCGCAGCTGGCGTCGCTGGCGGCGCACGATCCGCACCTCGTCGTGGGCACGCCCGGCCGCGTGCAGGAGCTGCTGCGCAAGCGCAGCCTGCATCTGGCGTCGCTGCGCATGCTGGTGCTGGACGAGGCCGACCGCATGCTCGACATGGGCTTCACCGAGGCGATCACCGAGATCATCGGCAAGACTCCGCCGGAGAGGCAGACGCTGCTGTTTTCGGCGACCTGGCCGGAGGCGATCCGCGCGATCAGCACGTCCGTGCAGCGCGAGCCGGTGACGGTCACCGTGGACTCCGAGCCGGCGAACGACGCCATCGAGCAGCGCTGGTTCGAAGTCGAGCCGGCGCTGAAGCTGGATGCACTGGCGCAGCTGTTGCGCAGCTACCAGCCCGAGTCGGCGCTGGTGTTCTGCAACACCCGCCGCGACACCCAGGACGTGGCCGACGAGCTGGACCGGCGCGGGTTTTCCGCGCGCGCCCTGCACGGCGACATGGAGCAGCGCGACCGCGACGAGGTGCTGGTGCAGTTTGCCAATCGCAGTTGCTCGGTGCTGGTGGCCACCGACGTCGCGGCGCGCGGGCTCGACGTGCGCGAACTGGCGGCGGTGATCACCTGGGAATTGCCGACCGATCCCGACGTGCACGTGCACCGCATCGGCCGCACCGGCCGCGCCGGCGCCAGGGGCCTGGCGCTGCACCTGTGCACGCCGCGCGAACGGGCCCGTGCGACCGCCATCGAGACGCAGCAGGCCGCGCCGCTGTCTTGGCATGTGTTGAAGGCCGCCGCTGCGGGCGGGAAAAAATTGGCGCTGGCGCCGATGGTCACCGTCTGCATCGACGGCGGCCGCAAGGACAAGATGCGGCCGGGCGACATCCTCGGCGCGCTGACCGGCGATGCCGGGCTGGCGGCCGACGCGGTCGGCAAGATCGATGTCTTCGCCACCCGCGCCTATGTCGCGATCCGGCGCGCGCTGGCCGACCAGGCCGTGGAACGTCTGCGCGCCGGCACCATCAAGGGTCGCCGCTTTCGCGTGCGCCGGATCGGCTGAGCCGGCGCGTTCGAGCCGCGCCATCGGCCTCGTCCGGACGCCGCGTCGCGGCATCAGCCGCGGCCGAGCAGGGTCAGCACCTCATAGTGACGCGTGTGCGGGAACAGGTCGAACACGCGCGCACGCTGCAGCCGCAAGCCGGGCATGCGGGCCAGGTCGCGGGCCAGCGATTGGGCGTTGCAGCTGGAGTAGATCAGCCAGCGCATGGCCGACGCGTCCAGCCGGCGACACAGGGTCTCGTCGAGGCCGCGTCGCGGCGGATTGACGATCACCAGTTCCGCCGCGTGCGCCGGGCTGTTCGCGAAGGCGGTCGCGTCCGCGGCGCGGAACCGCACCCGCGTCAGGCCGGCCTCGTCACGGCTGCGCTCGGCGGCGACGACCGCTTCGGGACTGGCCTCGACGCCGAGCACGTCGCGCCCGCCGTCGGCGCAGTGCAGGGCAAAGCCGCCGACGCCGCAGTACAAGTCCCAGACCGTGGCCGGCTGCAGTTCGTGCGCCCACGTCGCGGCCTGGGCATACAGCCCGGCGGCGATCACGGTGTGGGTCTGGAAGAAACCCTGCGGCCGCAGGTGCAGGGTCAGCCCGTTCAGGCGCATCGCCAGGTCGGCTTCCGCGGTCAGCAGGATCTCGTGCTCACCCTCGAGGACGGCCTTGTGCTCCGGTTGCAGGTTGACCGAGGCCACGCTCAACGCCGGGAGTTCCGCGCGCAGGCGGTCGAGATGCTTGCGCATGCGTGCCAGCGGCTCCTGCGAGCGCAGCACGAAGCGCACCATCAGCGCGCCGGTGTGTTCGGCCAGGGTCACCAGCACGTATTTCAGCTCGCCGCGGCGCGTGGCCAGATCGTAGGGTGCGATCGCGGCGTTCGCGATGAAGCGCTTCAATGGCGTGAAGCTGGCCTGCAATGCGGCCGGATAGAGCGCGCAGTCGGCGAGATCGACGCCGTGCCCATGCGCATCGAGGATGCCCAGCAGCGGCTGCCCGGCGCTGCCGCCGACCGCCATCTTGGCCTTGTTGCGGAAGCCCGATTCGCGGCTGGCGACGGGTTCCAGCCATTGCGCTTCACCCAGCAGACGGCGCGCATGCGCCTGTTTGGCCGCGAGCTGGGCGGGGTAGGGCAGCGGCAGCTCGCTGCAGGAGCGGCAGCGGCCGGCGTCGAAATGGGCGCAGCGCATGGACGGGGACGCAGGCAACCGAGGCGCAGTCGGGTGGTCCGGGCCGCGCGGGCCGGTTACTGCAGCGGCTTGTCGCCGTCGGTTGCCGCAGGCGTATCGCCGTCGGCGATCGCGCCGCCGCCCTTGGCCAGCTTCTTCAGGCGCTTTTCATCCTGCTTCTTTTTCTTGGCGAGATCGCGCTGACGTTTCTCGAACGAGTAGTTGGGCTTGGCCACAGGCATTCCCTCGAATCCAGGTCCGCAGTGTAAAGGCAAAGCAGTGGATACGGTCCAGCGGCCGCGGGTCGCCGCGCACGCCGGGCGATGGACAACCGTGTCGCGGAGGCATTCAGGCTTCGGGCTTGAGCAGTTCCAGCAGAGCCGCCCGACGCTTGCCCGGCAGGCTGCGATAGCGGGTGAGCAGGGCCAGCTCGGCGGCGTCCCGGGCGACGACCTTGCCCTCGTGCGCCGCATATTCGCCGCGCTGATCCTTGATGGCGGATCCCGACGCCGCGGACGACAACCCGCAGATCAGTTCGTCGAGGGTCAGATGCAGCACCTCGCGCAGCTTGGGCAGGGTGTGGAAGCTGGGCGTTTCACGGCTGTTCTCCCAGGCCGAGATCGAGGATTTGGTCAGTCCCACCGCGAAGCCGAGCTGCTCCTGAGTCAAGCCGCGCGCGACGCGTGCCTCGCGCAGCCGATCGGCGAAGCTCTTCATCACGCGACTCCAGCGCAGCGGTGTTCCAAGGGTATGGGCGGGCCATACCCCTGTCGTGCGGAATGCGTTGACAGCGCTTGTTCGGAAACACCATATTCAGCGCATGCCGTACCGGGTGCCCAGCCCCATCCGCGAGGCGCGCATGCGCGCTGGCCTGAGCCAGCGCCAGCTGGCGCGACAGATCCATGTCGAGAACGTCACCATTTCCGGCTGGGAGAACGGTCACTACCGGCCCAGTCCCCGGCGCGCGGTGGCCCTGTGCCGCGCTTTGCCGGGACTCACGCTGGATGCCATCTATCTGCATGCCGCGTTCGGGCATCCGTAAGGACGGTGTCCGACCCATGCCAGGCATGGCGGCCGGGGCCGAACTCGCCGTCAGGAGTGGACTTGAGGAGGGTGTGATGTCGCGTTCGGAGCGTTTCGATCCAGGCCCCGAGCCGGGTGCGGGCGGGTCGCGCTGCACCGGTGGCGGCGACGACGGCGAGCTGCTCGATGTTCTGTTGAGGAACCTGCAGGGCAACGCGTCGGCCGCGCCCCCGGATGCCGGCCTGGCTCGTCTGGGGGTGGAGCGTCTGCGCGCCATCCAGCGCGGGGCCGAGGAGCAGGTGCAAGGGTCGTTGTGGAGTCTGCAGAGCCTGTCCCGGCTGTTGGCGGTCGTCCTCGAGCAGCCGTCCGGCGAGATGCCCCGCTCGGATCTGGCCATGCTGGCCTGGCACATCAGCCGCCTGACCCGCGACATGGAACGCTGGCGCGATCTGGCGAACAACGCCTCGTTTTATCGAATTCAGCGCGAAGCCGCGGGCACGGTCGCGCGCAGCTGGATGCAGCGCGCGCGCAGCGACGGCGAATGGCCCGAGGCGCTTTGAGACCGCGCGCGGAGTCACGGGAGGCAGCCGCGATGCCGCGATCGCGACCGACCGGGCGGCGGCACGGTGCCGCGCTCAGCACGGATCGCGTCGATAACGCAGCAGGCGTCCGCGAAACGGCGCCGTCTCGGTTTCCTCGAAGCGGCAGCGCGATTCACTGCCGGCGTAGCCTTGTCCGAGCAGCCGGCGGCCGAGCTGATTGGCGTGCCCGCGTCCGGGATCGGCGATCAGGATCCCGGCGCGCGGTTGCGCGTGGCGGTCGATGAAGTCCGCCAGCAGCTCGGCGTGTCCGCGCTCGTAGAGCACGTCGCTCGCGATGATCAGGTCGAAGCGGCCCAGCAGCCGGTTGGGGGCTGCCCAGGCCGCCTGCACGAACGGAATCGGCGCCAGCGCGTTCAGCGCGGCATTGTGGGCAAGAAAGCTGCCCGCCAGCGGATGATGATCGCTGGCGGTGATGTCGGCGCCGCGCTGTCGCAGCACCAGGCTGGGCAGACCGATGCCGCAGCCGATCTCGAGAATGCGCTGGCCCTCGAGTTTGATCACGCTCACGGCTTCGGCCAGCACGCGTGCGGCCGGCCAGAGCATGCCGAACAGGGGCCAGCTGGCCGAGCCGATACCGGCGCGCTCGGCGTCGCCGTCGGGATCGGCGAACTGCTGGCGGTCGCTGAGCGTGCGCAGACGGTAGTCGCGGCCGTCGATGCACAGCTGCATGATCTTGACGTGGTAGCCCGGCACGCGGCACTCCGGTGGGCGCTCGCGCCCGCAGCCCGCGTCATGCCGACGGCACGCGGTCGCACGTGGCAGGGCCCGCACCGCCTGCGGCCGCCGGCGCGGGGTGCGCGGCGCATGCGCATCCTGAAGGATTCCGTGGATACGCCGGTGCGGGGCGGCGGTCAACCGGCGGCGGCATGACGCCGTTCGTCACGGCGGCCGATAATGGCCCTGTCGCGCAACTCGAATCCGGCCATGTCGCGCCATCTGCCCCTGCTGCTGCTCGCCCTGGTGCTGCTGATGGTGGCCGCCGTCGTGCTGCGCCGCCCGCACCCGCCAGCAGCTTTGGCCATGCCGGCAACCGAGTCGAGCGGGCCTGCGGCCTCCGGTCGCGAGCCGCGACCGATCTACGCCTTGCACAGCGAATCGGCCGGCGGCGACAGTCACTACACGGTGAGCAACCGCGTTGCCGGCCCGATCGAGGTCGCCTGCAGCCTGAGCGATGCCAGCAATGTCGTCAGCGATCCGCCGCTGCCGCTGCGGCTGACACTGGCCGCGCACGCCGAGCGTACCGTCACCCGCCTGCGCGGTCTCGATCCGGCGCAGCCTGCACGGGCCGAAGTGCGCTGCAAGGCGGTGCTGGGCGATCCCGCCGCCGATCCCGCCGACGGCGTGCATTACCGCCTGCCGTTTTATGCCGGTACGGCGTGGACGCTGCAGCAGGGTTTCAACGGGCCCTTCAGCCACCAGACCGATCAATCGCGGTATGCGCTGGATTTCGGTGTGCCGGTCGGCACGCCGGTCCTGGCCGCGCGCGGCGGGACGGTGATGGAAGTTGAGGAGGAGTTCCGCGGTCACGGGCTCGATCTCGAGCGCTACGGCGATCGCGCCAATTACGTGCGCATCCTGCAGGACGACGGCAGCATGGCGGTGTATGCGCATCTGGCGCCGGAAAGTGTGATCGTGCTGCCGGGCGATCGCGTGCGCGCCGGCGATTTTCTCGGCAAGTCCGGCGACACCGGCTATACCACCGGGCCGCATCTGCATTTCGTGGTGCAGAAAAACGCCGGCATGCGTCTGCTCTCGATCCCGTTCAGCATGGACGGTGTGGATCCCGGCGGCGGACGTCGTTAACCGGGTGCCGAGAACCGGCCGACCGGCGCAGCCACGGGTGGATCGACGCTGCGAGTCGTTGGCCGATCAGGAGCGAATCCCATGCCTGCCCTGGGCTAGGCGAATGGCCCCCGGGCACGTGACGTTGAGAGGGCAGGGCGGCATTTTTTCAGCGACCTGCCAAAGGTGCCAGGACAGGCACCGCACCGGTGCGAGGGCGGGCCGAACGGGTGACTTATGGGGGTATTGGCATTCGGGTGAAAATCCGCGTATGCTCCGCCGCACTGTGTTTGCTTGGGTCACTGTGAAACGTGGCCTGATGCGGTAGATCCAAACGATCCGCTACATCCTTCGCCCCGCTTGCTCCCTGCAACTCAGTCTCGGCCCGGATGTTCCGTGCCGTGATTCCACTTCAAACGTTTCAAGGAGTTAGTTATGTCGGATCGTCAGACGGGTACTGTCAAGTGGTTCAACGACGCCAAGGGTTTCGGTTTCATCACTCCCGAGAGCGGCGATGACCTGTTCGTGCATTTCCGCGCCATCCAGGGCACCGGCTTCAAGTCGCTGCAGGAAGGCCAGAAAGTGACGTTCACCACGGTCAAGGGCCCCAAGGGCCTGCAGGCGGATCAGGTGCAGGTGGCCTGAAGCCCCCGCATCGCCGTCGAAAGAACCCCGGGTGGCGACACCCGGGGTTTTTCGTTTTGGCCCGCCGCATTGTCGCCGCGCGCTGTCGCGTCCCATCGCTGCATTCATCCCTGTGAGGCCCTCATGCTGATTGCCGACCGCTGTGCCGTTTCCATTCATTACACCCTGACCGATGATGCCGGCGCCATCCTCGATTCCTCCGCTGGCCGTGAGCCCCTCACTTACCTGCACGGCGTCGGCCAGATCGTGCCCGGTCTCGAGCAGGCGCTGGGCGGGCGC
>JAGWPB010000074.1 GCA_028870665.1 Lysobacteraceae bacterium | reverse complement strand
CGGCGATGTCCGGCGCCGAACCGTGGATGGGCTCGTACAATCCACGCGGTCCGTCACCCAGCGAGGCCGACGGCAGCAGACCCAGCGAGCCGGCGATGGCGGCAGCCTCGTCGGTGAGGATGTCGCCGAACAGGTTCTCGCTGACGATCACGTCGAAATCGGCCGGGCGCGTCAGCAGCAGCATGGCCATGGAATCGACCAGCTGGTGTTCGACCTGCACGTCGGGATACTCCGCGGCGAGGCGCTGCGCGGTCTCGCGCCACAAGCGCGAGGTCTCCATCACGTTGGCCTTGTCCACCGAGGTCAGCTTGCGCCGGCGCTGCCTGGCCAGCGCGAAGCCGCGGCGCAAGACGCGCTCGATCTCGGCCACGCTGTAACTGCACAGATCCGATGCGCCGGCGGCATCGCGGGTCTTGGCGCCGAAGTAGATGCCGCCGGTCAGCTCGCGCACGAACAGCAGATCGACGTTGCGCAGTTTTTCCGGCCGCAGCGGTGAGAACTGCGCGGCGCGCGGATGCACCTGCACCGGGCGCAGGTTGGCGTACACCCCCATGGCCGCGCGCAGCGCCAGCAGACCCTGCTCGGGGCGCACCGGCGCGCGCGGGTCGGACCACTTGGGTCCGCCGACCGCGCCCAGCAACACCGCATCGCTGGCCATGCAGGCGGCGCGCGTGGTCTCCGGCATCGCCGTGCCGCAGGCGTCGATGGCGACACCACCGATGGCATGTTCGCTGAAGCGCAATTGAAATCCGTGGATCTCGGCCACGGCTTCGAGACAGGCCACCGCCGCGGCGGTGACTTCGGGGCCGATGCCGTCGCCGGGCAGCAGGACGATTTGGGCATTCATGCGGCGTGCTGCTCCTCGAAATGGCGGATCGCGTCGTCGTGACGCAGAAGAAAGCCAAGCTGGTCGACACCCTCGATCAGGCAATGGCGCGCGAAGGCCTCCAGCGCGAAGCCGAAGCGCCCGCCGTCGGGAAGTTCGATCTCGGCGGCGACCAGATCGATCTTCAGTTCGAGGCCCGGATGCTCGAGCAGGAAACGGTGTTCGGCGTCCTCCACGGTGATCGCCAGCAGACCGTTCTTGAGCGCGTTGGCACGGAAGATGTCCGCGATCTCGCTGCTGATCACCGCGCGCAGGCCGGCATCGAGCAGAGCCCACGGAGCGTGCTCGCGCGAGGAGCCGCAGCCGAAGTTGCGTCCGGCGACCAGGATTTTGCATCCCTGGGCGTCGGGCCGGTTGAGCACGAAGTCGGGGTCGGGCGTGCCGTCGCTGCGGTAGCGCCAGTCCTGGAACGCGTGCTGGCCCAGGCCTGCGCGCGAGGTGGTGGTGAGAAAGCGCGCCGGGATGATGCGGTCGGTGTCGATGTTTTCGTGCGCCAGCACCAAGGTGCGCGAATGCACGTGGCGGATCGGATTCATGCCACTGCCTCCGTGATCAGGTAAGCGCGCGGGTCGGCGATGCACCCGGCCACCGCGGCGGCGGCGGCGGCGGCCGGACTGGCCAGCACGGTGCGCGCGCCGGGGCCCTGGCGGCCCTCGAAGTTGCGATTGCTGGTGCTCACCGCCAATTGCCCCGGTGCCACCCGGTCGCCGTTCATGGCGATGCACATCGAGCAGCCGGACTCGCGCCACTCGGCACCGGCGGTGCGGAACACCGCGTCCAGCCCTTCCAGCTCGGCGGCGCGCTTGACCGCGGCCGAGCCCGGCACCACCAGCATGCGCACGCTGCCAGCGACGCGACGTCCGCGCAGCACCGCGGCGGCGGCGCGCAGATCGGACAGGCGCCCGTTGGTGCAACTGCCGACGAACACCACGTCCACGGGCGTACCGGCCAGGCGCGCGCCGGCACGCAGGCCCATGTAGTCGAGCGCGCGCTGCGCCTGCGCGTCACCCGGCGCAGGCACCGTGGCGTCGATGTCCAACACCATGCCGGGGTGGGTGCCGTAGCTCAGGGTCGGGCGGACCGCGCCGGCGTCGATCTCGACGCGGCGCTCGAAGCACGCATCCGGATCGCTGTGCAGCGCTTTCCAGCGGCCGATGGCGCGCTCCCAGGCCGCGCCCCGCGGGGCGCGCGGGCGCCCCTTGAGCCAGGCGAAGGTGACTTCGTCGGGCGCGATCATGCCGGCGCGCGCGCCGGCCTCGATCGACATGTTGCACACGGTCATGCGCTCCTCCATGGACAGTGCGCGGATCGCTTCGCCGCGGTACTCGATCACGCAGCCCGTACCTCCATCGATGCCGATGCGACCGATGATGTGCAGCACCAGATCCTTGGCGCTGACGCCCGGTTGCAGACGCCCGCGCACCTCGACGGCCATGGCCCTGGGCTTGCGCTGCAGCAGGCATTGCGTGGCCAGCACGTGGCCGACCTCGCTGGTGCCGATGCCGAAAGCCAGCGCGCCGAACGCGCCGTGCGTACTGGTGTGGCTGTCGCCGCAGACGATGGTCATGCCCGGCTGCGTGGCGCCCAGTTCCGGGCCGATCACGTGCACGATGCCGCGTTGTGGGTGATCGATGCCCAGCAGCTCGACGCCGAACTCGCGGCAGTTGCGCTCGAGCATGCTCACCTGCGCCTCGGCCTCGGGCGTGATGTAGGGTCGACGGCCTTGCGCATCGGCTGCCAGAGTGGGCGTGGAATGGTCCAGCGTGGCCAGCACGCGTTCCGGGCGGCGCACGCGCAGGCGACGCGCGCGCAGCTCGGCGAATGCCTGCGGCGAGGTCACCTCGTGCACCAGGTGCAGGTCGACATACAGCAGCGCCGGCGTTTCCGGCGTCTCCGCCATGACCTGGTGCGCACCCCAGAGCTTGTCGAGCAGCGTGCGCGCAGCCATCACGCCACCTCCAGCGACGGCGACGCGGCGCGATGCGGCTGATGAGTCGTCGCGGCACCGGCTTGCAGCGGCGTCAGCCAGCCGTGGCGGTCGGGACTGCGGCCATCGAACAGCCCGAAGAAGGCATCCTGGAGGGCACGCGTGACGGGTCCGGGGCTGCCGTCTCCGACCGTCTTGCGATCGACCGAGCGTACCGGCGTGATCTCGGCCGCGGTGCCGGTCAGGAACACCTCGTCGGCAACGTACAACAGCTCGCGCGGCAAATCGCACTCGACCACCTCGATGCCGAGATCCGCAGCCAGGGTCAGCACGCTGTCCCGGGTGATGCCGGCAAGGATGCCGGCGGCGACCGGCGGCGTGTACAGGCGCCCGCGTTGCACGAGAAAGAGGTTCTCGCCGGCGCCTTCGCTGAGCAGGCCGCTGGGCGCGAGCGCAATGCCCTCGGCGTAGCCGCCGCGCCTGGCTTCCTGGGCGATCAGCTGGCTCGAGAGGTAATTGCCACCGGCCTTGGCGCCGCTGGGCAGGGTGTTCGGCGCCGGCCGATGCCACGACGAGACGCAGACATCGATGCCATCACGGACGGCAGCGGCGCCGTGCAGGTTGCCCCACGCCACCGCCATGATCGCCACCTCCACCGGAACGCCGGCATCGGGGGCGAGGCTGAAGGTGAAGCCGGCGCGGTATGCCAGCGGTCGCACATAGGCACTGCTCAGTCCGTTGGCGAGCACCACCTCGACACAGGCCTGGTCGATCTCGGCCGGGGTGTGGCGGATGTGCAGATCGTGGATACGCGCCGAGCGGAACAGCCGTGCGGTGTGCTCGGCCAGGCGGAAATAACGCGGCCCCTGCGGCGTGGCATACACGCGCTCGCCCTCGAACACCGAGGAGCCGTAATGCAGCACGTGGGCGCCGACATGGACCGTCGCCTCCTGCCACGGCTTGATGCGGCCGTCATGCCACAGATGCGTGCTGGTTGAGATCGTCATGAGCCGGATTTCCGTTGTGGTCGGTTGGAGAGAGCAGTGCAGGGTGCGGATGCGTGCGCTCGATGCGGTTGATGACTTCGAGGATCGCCAGCGCCGCGGCCTCGACGATATCGGTGCTGGTGCCGCGGCCGCGCAGTTCTCGTGCATCGTGCTGCACGCGCAGCACCGCTTCGCCCTGTGCAGCGGCGCCGAAGCCGATGCTGCGCACGCGCAGTTCGACGATCTCCAGATCGAGGCCCGAGGCACGCACCAGGGCCGTCGTGGTCGCGTGCACCGGCCCGCTGCCGGTTGCGGTTTCGCGCGCGCTGCGGCCATCGCTGTGGCGCAAGTGCAGCGACGCGATCGAGGCGCCGCCCACGTAGGTGCCCACGTGCATCGCCGCCAGCGTCCAGGGTCCGCGGGAGTAAACGCTGGCGCCGAGCACCAGCGCTTCGAGATCCGCGTCGAGCACTTCGCGCTTGCTTTCGGCCAGCGCCTTGAACTCGGCGAACAGCAGCTCGAAGCGCTGCGCGTCCATGCTCAATCCCAGCATGTCGATGCGTTCGCGCAGGGCATGGCGACCGCTGTGGCGACCCAGCACCAGCCGTGTGTGCGGGAAGCCGACATCCTCCGGGCGCATGATTTCGTACGTCGCGCGGTTGGCGAGCATGCCGTGCTGGTGAATGCCGGCCTCGTGGGCGAACGCGTTGTCGCCGACGATGGCCTTGTTGCGCGCCACCTCGAGACCCAGCATGCCACTCAGTGCACGCGACGCCGCATACAGGCGCGTGCTGTCGATCGCCGTACTCAGCGCGAAACGGTCGCTACGCGTGCGCAGCGCCATCACCACTTCCTCGAGTGCGGCGTTGCCGGCGCGCTCGCCGATGCCGTTCAGGGTGCACTCGATCTGGCGTGCGCCGGCTTCCGCCGCAGCGAGGCTGTTGGCCACGCCCATGCCCAGGTCGTCGTGGCAGTGCGTGCTGAGCACGGCGCGGTCGATGCCGGCAACTTCCCGACGCAGGCGCGCGAACAGCGTCGCAATCTCGGCCGGCGTGGTGTAGCCCACCGTATCGGGCACGTTGATGGTGCGTGCTCCGGCGGCGATCACCGCGCCGAAGACTTCCACCAGGAATTCCGGCTCGGTGCGCAACGCATCTTCGGCCGAAAACTCGACGTCATCGCACAGCACGCGCGCGCGACGCACGCCGGCGATCGCGGCATCAAGAACCTGCGCGCGGCTCATGCGCAGCTTGTGTTCGCGATGGATCGGGCTGGTGGCGATGAACACATGGATGCGCGCTCGCGCAGCTGCCTCCACGGCACGGGCGGCAGCCACGAGGTCGGATTCCTGGCAGCGGGCCAGCGCGCAGATGCGCGCGCGGTGCGCCGCGGCGGAGACCGCGGACACGGCCTCGGCGTCCTCGTCCGAGGCCGCGGGAAACCCGGCCTCGATGATGTCGACACCGAGTTCGTCGAGGATGCGCGCCATGCGCAGCTTCTGCGCGCGCGTCATGCTGCAACCCGGCGCCTGCTCGCCGTCGCGCAGCGTGGTGTCGAAGATCAGCACGCGGCCGGGCGCGGCGCCCGGCATGTCCGGGAGCGCGTGTCCTGCGGGGGGGAATGCTGCTGTACTCATGGCTGCTCCGCTGCGTGCGGGTGCCGGGCGTACGCGAATCCAGGCGAAAAAAAACCCCGCATCCGGTGAGGGTGCGGGGTTCTGGTTGTTCGTCCGGTTTCTAGACGCGCGCCCTTATCCCGCACCTCCGTGGGTAATAAGAAGGACCGCCAGAAGGATCAGGGCTGCTGCAGGAATCCGCGAATCCACATGCTCCGGCGCCCCGGCGACGAGGCCGGTGCGGGCAGGAGCATCCGTGGCGAATTGCGCGAGCATGACCCGACCGTACTCAAGGACCGGCATGTTGTCAACAGCGGATTGGTCGGCCACATCGCCGCGCGGCGATTGAATCGGCGGCGGCTGCGCGCCGTGTGCAAGGCCGCACTGGGTACACGCTCGCTTGCACCCTGTCGTGCCGGCGTCGCAGCCGCGCGGCGAGTGAAGGCGTTACAGGAAGGCGCTGCCCGGCGTCGCGTTCAGGCCTGGCGTGCGCGCTCGCGCAGCAGCGCGAATGCGCGGGCGAAGCGAGATCGCTGTGTGGCATCGCTGTTCTTGCCGATGACGCTCCAGGCGTCGAGCAGCCGCCGCAGGCGATCGTCATCGCTCTCGCGCAAGCCTTCGCTGAGAGCTGCGCGCAGGCGCTGCAGGCGCAGGACTTCACGATGCCCGGCATCTTCCGCAGGGCAGGGTAGACCGGCCAGCTCTTCAATCTCGACCACGTGCGGCGTCAGTTGCGCGCTGCCACCTGGCTCTGGCGCCGGACTTTGATGAGCGGCGGTGAGACAGGCCGCCCACGCATCCCAGCGCGCCGTGTCGGCGGCGGATGCCGCTCGCCGCCGCCAGGCCTGATCGGCATCGCGCCAGCGCTGCCGCAACGAGTCGTCGCTGGCGCCCAGCGCGTTCCAGTCGGATTGCAGCGCGCGTCTTCGCGTCGCCGCCGCTTCGTCGGCCGGATCCAGTGCCGTGAGCATGGACAGCAGGCGCTCGGCTTCCGCCTGCTGCTGCGCCGCGGCGATCGCATTCTCGGCTGAAATGGCTTCGGCACGAGCGAACACCTGGGCGGCGACCGCCTCGATGCGCGCCGCATCGGCATGGTGGCGCACCACTCGACGCAGGTCGCGGCGTTGCGCGAGCAGAGCACGCATTCGTGATGCCGCAGTGGCGACATCCTCCATCGCAGCGGCGGCCTCAATCTCGGCGCGCAGGGCCACCCAGGATTGCGCTGCGCGATCCGCAAGTTCAGCAAGTCGCGCATCAACCGCCGCGAGAGCCGACTTCAGCTGCTTCGCCAGCGCAGGGCGGGTGGCCGGTTCCAGTTCGGCCAGATTGCGCAGTGCAGCCGTCAGTTGCCGACGCCGTGTGCGTGCCGCCTGAACGTCAAGGCTGGCGACCGCCTGCGGAGATACCGCGGCGAGCTGTTGCTCGATTTCGATTGAGCGTGCCCTGCGCAAGACATCCCGCTGCTCGAAGTAGCCGCGTGCCGGTGCCAGGGCGCGCGCGCAGAGTCGCTGAAAACGGCGAGCGAACTGCTGGCGCATCACGCGCTCGCCGTCGCCGGGCGTTCCATCGGCGGCATCCAGCGCACGCCAGCGTGCCCGCAACTCGGCGATTCGGCCAGCCAATGCATCCGGATGCAGGCCGCTGCCGATCAACGAGGCGACTTCGCGATCGAGGACTTCACGCTGCTGGCGCTGGGCCCAGTGCTGCCAGTGCGCATGGCGGTCAGCCTCGACCATCGCCGGCCGCAGGCGCGCGGGCCACCGAGGCAAACGGCCGTCCCGCGTGTGTTGCATGACGATGCTGCGCGAGGCCGCGATGCGCCGGCTGTCGCCGGTGGCAAGCGCCGCTTCGAGATCAGCGGCCAATGCCTCCGCATCGGTCGGTACGGGTGCAGCCGGCATGCGTGCGACGGCAGCTGCCGCGTCCGGCGCCTGCGCACAGCCGGCTGCCCGCTGCGACTCGAAGCGCGCCTGGGCCGCCAGCGCCTGCACGGCGGCAGCAGGTGGTGGCACGGTGGCACTGGGATGAGCCGGCTCCGGCTCGCGCGTCATCCGGGTCGCCGCATCGGTGGCGACGTGGCAAGCCAGCACGGTCAGCCGGGCAGCCAGTGACTCGCGCTCGTGCTCCAGCTGGCCGGGCGCCGCCAGGACTGCATGACTTTCATGCAGCAGCGCATCGATTTCCGCGGCCGTGGTGGCCGGATGCAGGGCGTCCAGGCGCTGCCCGAGCTCACGCAAACATTCGCGCTCGGCGCGGACCTCGGGCAACGTCGCCGTCAGCACACCGCGGGCCCTGCGATAGCGCTCCCGCAAAGGCGCGCGCGCCGCGTCGTCGACCGATTCCCATACTCGGGCCGCCGCATCCAGGACGGCCGGCGCCGTGGCCGGCACGATCGCCGCCCGTTCCAGCATGTGGCAGGCCTCCAGTCCTTGCCGTGCATGCAGCGCCGGATCACCCGCCTGCAACCGCAGTACCCGCAGGCGCTCCAGCGCTGCGCGATGCAAGCGCTTGTCCTGGCGTCGCGCGCGTTCGGCCAGGCGCTGCAGTTGATCGGGATCCCCGATGCGTTCGAGTGCTGCCAGCCGCAATGAGGCGTCGGTATCCTGCAGTGCACGCTCGGCCAGAAAGGCTGCGCGCATGCAGCGTGCCAGCGCGGCGGCGCGCAAAGCGGGTTCGGCGCCATCGCGGGCGACGCGCTCGAGTACGGCGGTGTCGTCGATGGCCGTCAGCAGGCGCAGACGCGCGGTCAGTGGGGGTGCTTCACTGCTGCGACCGCTCAGCAGATCGAGGTACAGGCACCATGCATGTTCGCGCAGCGCGCGATCGGGGTCGTCGCGCGCCCGCTCCTGCGCCAGGCCGAGATCGTGCATCCGCGCGAGTGCTGCACGGCGCACGCCGGGGTCCGGGTCCTCGCGCACCAGCCGCGGCAAGTCCGCCCCCAGCTCTGCGGCGCTCGCGGTGCGGACTGCATGCAAGCGAACCGCGGCATCGCGATGCGCCCACGGCGGCGGGAACAGCCATCGCGCAAGCCTCATGCACGCCTCACAGCACGGCCTTGAGGATGTGATATCCGGCCAGATACTCGCCGGCGATGGTACCGAGGTTGACCAGCATGAATACCAGCAGGGTGCGCGCCACGCGATTGCGCCACCAGCCGGTCCAGTGCGCCAGCTGGTGCTTGAGTCCTTCAAAGTCAGCCACGCGAGGTCGTCGCGCCAGTACCTCGGCCATTCCGGCAAAAGCGCCCGACGGCACGCCCGGGCGAAACGGTTTCAGCGGCGCGCTGACGAAAGCAGCCAGCACGCTCAGCGGATGCCCGCCGGCCAATACCGCGCCCAACGCGGCAAATCCTCCGGTGAACAGGATCCAGTCGCGCAAGGCCGCGGTGCCGAGTGCGGTATTGCGGTGGAATGCGAACGCGATCAGAGCGAACACCACCAGCACCAGCCCGACGGCCAGCCATTTTGGCCAGCGCGCCGCCGGCGGGACCCGCTGCAGCTCTGCCACCGTGGCATCGGGGTCGGCGTGATCGCCGGAAAGCCGCCCGGCCAGACCGAGCAGGTGTCCCGCGCCGATGACCACCAGGACCCGCCGCACCGCCGGTGCATAGCGAGTCTCCTGTTGCAGGCGGGCCGCCATGTAGGCGTCGCGCTCCTCGATCAGACTGCGGTAGAGCGGCGCCGAATCGCGCGCAAATTCGCGGAAGGCATCCTGCAGCAGATCGCCCTGCTTGAGCTTCTCGATTTCGGTTTCCGCAACCGCATCGTCTTCGAACAGGCTGGCACCCAGGCTGCCCAGGATGGCGAAGCGCTCGCGCAGGCCGACACCGCGCCAGGCACGCTTGAGTGTCGCGCCGACATCGCGATCGATCAGCCACACCGGCAGCCCGCGCGAATCGGCACCGGTCATTGCGGCCTTCATCTCCGCGCCGGGTTCGATGCCGAAGCGCTCGGCAAGTCGGCGCTGGAACGACGCCAGCGCCAGGCTCGCAGCGACCATGCCGGCCTTGCCCTGCCGGATCACCTGGAACAGGTCCATGCGGCCCAGCGCATCGGGATCGCGCATGCCATGCACGCGGCTTTCGCACAACTCGATGGCGACGGCATCGAACACTTCGCGTTCCAGCATCGCGCGTACCGCCTCGACACTGGTGCGCGAGACGTGCGCGGTTCCCAGCAGCACGAATTCGGTGCCCCAGCGTTCGATTCGCTGCACCGGCTGATCGGCGAGAGGATCCGCGGGCAGAGTGGTCGCGGGAGTGTTCAAGCGGGGGTGTGGATCACGCAAGGGACTCGACGAGGTGGGGCCGCATGCCGCGGCGCGCAGGGTTCAGTCGCGATAGCGCTTGAGCAGGTCGCCGTAGGCATCGATGCGGCGATCGCGCAAGAACGGCCAGGTGCGCCGCACCTGCTCGCTGCGGCCGAGGTCGATGTCGGCCAGCAGCAGTTCGGGCGCGTCGACGCCGGCCTGTGCCAGCAGCTCGCCCTGCGGCCCGGCGACGAAGCTCGAGCCCCAGAAGGCGATGCCGCGGCCGGTCGCGGGCGCCGGCTCGAAACCGGTGCGGTTGGAGGTCAGCAGCGGCATCCCGTTGGCGATGGCATGGCCGCGCTGCACCGTGATCCAGGCCTCGCGCTGGCGCTGCTTTTCCTCGGCGGCGTCGGCCGGATCCCAGCCGATCGCGGTCGGGTACAGCAGCAGATCGGCGCCGCCGAGGGCCATCAGTCGTGCCGCTTCCGGATACCACTGGTCCCAGCACACCAGCACGCCGAGCTTGCCGACCGAGGTGGCGATCGGCTCGAAGCCGAGGTCACCGGGAGTGAAGTAGAACTTTTCCTGGAATCCCGGATCGTCCGGGATGTGCATCTTGCGATAGCGGCCGGCGATCGCGCGCGAACGGTCAAAGACCACCGCGGTGTTGTGGTACAGGCCGGCGGCGCGGCGCTCGAACAGCGAGGCCACGACCACCAGTCGCAGCGCTTCGGCCAGCTCGCCGATACGCGCGGTGGTCGGGCCCGGGATCGGCTCGGCGCGCTCGAATTCGGCGGCGTCCTCGTGCTGGCAGAAATAGGGGCCGTTGTGCAGTTCCTGCAGCAGCAGCAACTCGGCGCCTGCCGCGGCGGCGGCGCGCATGCCGGTCTCGATCGCGTCGAGATTGGATTCGCGGCTGCCGCGCTCGCGTTCCTGCAGCAGCGCCACTCTCAGCGTCGTGCGTTGCATGTTGGGCTGGGATCCGGTCAATCGCGCATCATAACGCCGGATGGCGCCAGGCCAGCACGCCACGCGGCAGCTGCATGGTCACGCAGTGCAGGCTTCCGTTCTGCCAGATCAGCGGCCGACAGGGGATCTGCACGACCGTGCGGCCGGGGTGCGCGTCACCGACGACGGCGGCGGCAGCGGCATCGGCGGGATCACCGTAGGCGGGCACCAGGACGCCGCCATTGACGACCAGATAATTGGCGTAGGACGCGGCCAGACGTCGGTCGCCGTCGCGCACGGGTTGCGCCCAGGGCAGGGGACGCAGTGGGTAGGGGGCGCCGAGTCCGTCGCGCAGCGAGGCCAGCTCATCGCGCATGCGCGCCAGTTCCGCGTGGTGCGGGTCCGCAGTCACATCGCAGCCTTGGTACACGATCGAGCCGTCAGGCGCAAAACGGGCGAGAGTGTCGATATGCGCGTCGGTGTCGTCGCCTTCGAGGTAGCCATGCTCGAGCCACAGCACCCGCGTCGCGTGGAGCGTCTGGCGCAACCGCGATTCGATCGCGGATCGTTCCATGCGCGGAT
>JAGWPB010000073.1 GCA_028870665.1 Lysobacteraceae bacterium | reverse complement strand
GGGCGGCGGGGAGGGCTTGCGGGCCATGCCTGAAACCTAGCAGCAGAACGCTGCGCGCGGGAGGCCTCGGCGGCGCGGTCAAATCCGTTAAACTCGAGGCGCGATCGGCGCTCACGATGGCAGCGCGCCCGTGGGGTGCCGGTGAAGCGCGCCGCGAGCGGGGTCCGATGCGAGTTCTGGTCAGCAACGATGATGGCGTGGACGCGCCGGGCATTCGCCTGCTCGCCGAGCGCCTGCGCGCGCTGGGCGATGTGGTGGTGGTCGCGCCTGACCGCGACCGCTCCGGAGCCAGCAACTCGCTGACGCTGGACCAGCCGATCCGCGTGCTGCGCATGGACGACGGCCGCTACCGGGTCGCCGGAACGCCCACCGATTGCGTCCATCTGGCCTTGTCGGGCTTGCTCGAGCAAGAGCCCGATATCGTCGTTTCGGGCATCAACAACGCGGCCAACCTCGGCGATGACGTGATCTATTCCGGCACCGTGTCGGCGGCGATGGAGGGACGCTTTCTCGGGCTGCCGGCGATCGCGGTGTCGCTGGCCAGCAACGATCATCGCGGCGAGCACTACGATTCGGCCGCGCGCGCCGTTCTGCTGCTGGTGCGCCGCTTGCTCGTGGATCCACTGCCGGCCGACACCATCCTCAACGTCAACGTGCCGGACCGCCCGTGGGTCGAGATCCGCGGCTTCGAGGTCACCCGGCTGGGCCGGCGTCATCGCAGCGCGCCGTGTATCCGCGATCGCGATCCGCGCGGGCGCACGATCTGGTGGATCGGTCCGGCCGGCGAGGCCGAGGATGCGGGTCCGGGCACCGATTTCGATGCGGTGCAGCGCGGCTACGTCTCGGTCACCCCGATCCACGTCGACCTGACCCGCTTCCAGGCACTGGAGAAGGTCAGCGAATGGGTGGGCGCGCTCGAGGCCGGCATGCGCGCCGACGCCGCGGCCTGATGCGCATGACGGCATCGATCCGCACCCCGGAAGCGGCTGGGCTGGGCATGACCTCGCAGCGCGCCCGCGACCGCCTGGTGGCGAAGCTGCGCGAGGAGGGTATCGCCGATCCGCGCATCCTCGACGTGATGCGCACATTGCCGCGGCACCTGTTCGTCGACGAGGCGCTGGCGCCGCGCGCCTACGAGAACACCGCGCTGCCGATCGGCCACGGCCAGACCATCTCGCAGCCGTGGGTGGTGGCGCGCATGACGGCGGCGCTGCTCGAACACGGTGTGCCGAGCCGGGTGCTGGAGATCGGCACCGGCTCGGGCTACCAGGCGGCGGTCCTGGCCCAGCTGGTGCCCGAGGTCTTCACCGTCGAGCGCATCGAGGAACTGCTGCGCCAGGCGCGGCGGCGCTTTCGCAAGCTGAAACTCGAAAACATCCGTTCCCGTCATGACGACGGTCATCTCGGCTGGCCGGCCGAGGGACCCTTCGACGCCATCATCCTCACCGCCGCCGGCGAATCGGTGCCGCAGGACCTGTTGGCGCAGCTGGCGCCCGGCGGCGTGCTGCTGGCGCCGCTGGGGCCGTCCGGACATCAGCGGCTGGTGCGCGTGCGGGTTGATGCCGAGGGCGGCGTGCAGCACGAGGCGCTGGCCAACGTCAGCTTCGTGCCGCTCCTGGGCGGGATCGGCTGATGGCGCTGTTCGCGCCGCTGTACCGGCGCGTGCTGGGCTGGGCGCAGCACCCGCACGCGCAGCGCTACCTTGCCGGGATGAGTTTCGTCGAGGCCTTTGCGTTTCCGATCGCGCCCGAGCTGATGCTGGCGCCGATGTGCATGGCGCAGCCGCGCCGCGCCTACCGTTACGCCGCGATCAGCCTGGTGTTCTCGCTGCTGGGATCGCTGGTCGGTTACGCGCTCGGCTACTTCGCTTTCGACCTGCTGCAGCCGCTGCTGACCCACCTGGGCTGGATGGACGCCATCGATCGTCTGGTGCTCGAGCTGCGCGCGGACGTCGTGCAGCACCCGTGGACGGCATTCTGGCTGCTGGTCGCCGCCGGCTTCACGCCGGTGCCGCTGAAGCTGTTCACCTGGGCGGCCGGTATCGTCGGCGTGCCGCTCGCGGCCTTCGTGGCCAGCATGCTGATCGGCCGCGGCAAGCGCGTGTTCCTGCTGGCTTTCCTGGTGCGGATGATGGGTGCGCGCGCGGAAGCGTTCCTGCAGCGCTGGATCGAGTGGATCGGCTGGGGTGCGCTGGCGCTGCTCGCGCTGCTCGCGCTGGGGTGGTTCGAGTGGCGCTGAGGGCCGCTATGCTTGCCGGCATGACCCCGCGCCGCACCGCGTCGCGTCTTGCCCTGATCGCCGGCCTGCTGGCGCTGCTCGCCGGCTGCGCCGAGCCGCGCGTGGTCGCCGTGCGCCGGATGTCGGGTCCGCCGCCGGTGCGCGGCATCGAGCCGGCGCACGGTCGCTATCGCGTGGTCGCCGGCGACACGCTCTACAGCATCGCCTTCCGCCATGGCCTGGATTACCGCGCACTGGCGTGGATCAATGGCATCGCGCCGCCGTTCACGATTTATCCCGGCGAGGAAATCCGGCTTTCCGGCAAGCCGGCCAAGCCCGCGGCCGGCGCGTGGACACCGGCGCCGCGCGCACGGCCACCGGCAGCACGCCCGGCACTGTCGGCAGGGCCGGCGGGACCGGTCTCCGCTGTGGCCGTCGCGCCGACGCCGGCGGTCGCCGCCTCCGCGCCGACCGGCACGACGTCGGCGTCGTCGGCAGCCATGCCGGTCGCGGCATCGGCCCCGGTCGCCGCGGTCACGCCGGTGCAATCGCCGCCCGCGCCCTCCCGCCTGGTCGACGGGATCGCCTGGCGCTGGCCGACCGACGGCGCGATCCTCGACCGCTACCAGGCCAACGATCCCGGCCGTCAGGGCATCGATCTCGGCGGCAGGAGCGGCCAGCCGGTCTATGCCGCCGCCGACGGCGTGGTGGTCTACAGCGGCAACGGCCTGATCGGCTACGGCGAGCTGATCATCATCAAGCACTCCGACCGTTATCTGTCGGCCTACGGCCACAACCGCGTGCGCCTGGTGAAGGAAGGCGAGCGCGTGCGTGCCGGCCAGGAGATTGCCGAGATGGGCTCCTCGGGTGCGCCGCGGGTCGAGCTGCACTTCGAGATCCGCCGCGACGGCAAGCCGGTCGATCCGCTCGACTTCCTGCCGCCGCGCTGAATGCGTACGGCGGGTCAGCCCGGCAGGATGAAGGCCGCCACCACGGCGCGGTCTTCGCCGGCCAGCACGGCGTAGGTGCGCGCGGCAGCGGCGTTGTCCATCACCTCGCAGCCGATGCCGCGTCCCAGCAGCGCGGCCAGCACCGCGGGCGGGGGGAACCGCTGGCGTTCGCCGGTACCCAGCAGCACCACTTCGGGTTGCAGGGCCAGCGCCGCATCCAGCGCGGCCGGCACCAGTGCCGCGACGTCGGTCACCGGCCAGTCCTCGATCACGCGATCACGGGCGAGGATGAAGCTGCGGGTCAGCTCGCGGTCGCCCAGGGCGATGCGATCGGCGCCGACGCGACGCACGAACAGGTAGGAGCCGGGGTGCTGCAGCGTCAGGTCCATCGCGGCGGCGCGTCAGCGCGGCAGCGCCAGTCGCGGCGCGTCGGGATTGCGCCGGTACAGCGTGGCGATATGGCCGATCTGCTGCACCAGCTCGGCGCCGCTGGCGGCCAGCAGCGCATCGACCTGTGCGCCGCGCGCGGCGCGATCGGTACCGGCCAGCCTGATCTTGACCAGTTCGTGATGGTCGAGCGCACGGCCCAGCTCGGCGAGCACGCTGTCGGTGATGCCGCGGGCGCCGAGCAGGATCACCGGCTTCAGCGCGTGCGCGCTGCTGCGCAGATAGCGGCGTTGGGAGGTGGATAGCGGCATGATGTCGCGGCCGGATCAAGGCGGGAAAGGGCGGAGAAGGTATCATGCCCGCCCGCTTCATCGGCATGATCATGGTCCGCAGCAAGAGCAGTTCGCGCTGGTTGCGCGAGCATTTCGACGATCCCTACGTCAAGCGCGCCCAGGCCGAGGGTCTGCGTTCGCGCGCGGCCTACAAGCTCGACGAGCTGATCGAGCGTGACCGCCTGCTCAAGCCCGGGATGACCGTGGTGGACCTGGGTGCCGCACCCGGCGGCTGGTCACAGGTCGTGCGCCAGCGTCTCGGTGACAGCGGCCGCCTGCTGGCGCTGGACATCCTGCCGATGCAGGGCATCGCCGGCGTCGAGTTCATCGAGGGCGACTTCCGTGAAGCCGGCGTGCTGGCGCGCCTGGAGGCGCTGCTGGATGGCGCGCGCGCCGACCTTGTGCTGTCGGACATGGCCCCCAATATCACCGGCGTGGCCTCCGTCGATCAGGCACGCGCGATGCATCTGGCCGAATTGGCCCGTGATTTCTGTCGTGGCTGGCTGCGGCCCGGTGGCGCGCTGCTGATCAAGCTGTTCCAGGGCGCCGGTTTCGACGATTACCTGCGCGACTTGCGCCGCGACTTCGCACGCGTGACGATGCGCAAACCCAAGGCCTCGCGTGCGCGTTCACGCGAAGTCTACGCGCTGGCGACCGGCTTTCGTGCCGGTCTCCGGCCTTCGAGCGAGTGACGTTATGAACGACATGGCCAAGAACCTCCTGCTGTGGCTGGTGATCGCGGTGGTCCTGCTCACCGTGTTCCAGAGCTTCGCGCCGCAGGGCGGGTCGACGCAGCCGATGACCTACACCGAGTTCGTGCAGCAGGTGCAGGACAACAACGTTACCGCGGTCACCATCAGCGCCAGCAATCCGCCGGCGATCACCGGCAAGCTGCGCGACGGCAGCCCGCTGCGCACGGTGGCGCCGTTCTTCGACGACAGCCTGATGCCGAAGCTGCTCAAGCACGGCGTGCAGGTCACCCAGCAGCCGGCCGACAGCGGCAACATCCTGTGGAAGATCCTGCTCGACTGGGTGCCGTTCCTGATCTTCATCGGCATGCTGATCTGGTTCATGCGCCAGATGCAGTCGGGCGGCGGCGGCCGCGGCGCGATGTCGTTCGGCCGTTCGCGTGCCAAGCTGCAGGGCGAGGACCAGGTCAAGGTGACCTTCGCCGACGTCGCCGGCTGCGACGAGGCCAAGGAGGACGTGCGCGAGCTGGTCGAGTTTCTGCGCGACCCCGGCAAGTTCCAGAAGCTGGGCGGGCGCATCCCGCGCGGCGTGCTGATGGCCGGCCCGCCCGGCACCGGCAAGACCCTGCTGGCGAAGGCGATCGCCGGCGAGGCCAAGGTGCCGTTCTTCTCGATTTCCGGCTCCGATTTCGTCGAGATGTTCGTCGGCGTCGGCGCCGCGCGCGTGCGCGACATGTTCGAACAGGCCAAGAAGCACGCGCCCTGCATCATCTTCATCGACGAGATCGACGCCGTCGGTCGCCACCGCGGCGCCGGGCTCGGCGGCGGTCACGACGAGCGCGAGCAGACGCTCAACCAGCTGCTGGTCGAGATGGACGGCTTCGAGGGCAACGAGGGCATCATCGTCATTGCCGCCACCAACCGTCCCGACGTGCTCGATCCGGCACTGCTGCGCCCGGGGCGCTTCGATCGCCAGGTGGCGGTGGGCCTGCCCGACGTGCGCGGCCGCGAGCAGATCCTGCGCGTGCACATGCGCAAGGTGCCGGTCGCGGCCGATGTCGAGCCGATGGTGATCGCGCGCGGCACGCCGGGCTTTTCCGGCGCGGATCTGGCCAACCTGGTCAACGAGGCAGCGCTTTTCGCGGCGCGCGAGAACACCCGCGACGTCGGCATGAGCCATTTCGAGCGCGCCAAGGACAAGATCATGATGGGCTCGGAACGGCGCTCGCTGATCATGAGCGAGGCTGAAAAGAAGCTCACCGCCTATCACGAGGCCGGCCACGCCATCGTCGGGCTGTCGGTGCCCGATCACGATCCGGTGCACAAGGTCACCATCATCCCGCGCGGTCGCGCGCTGGGCGTGACCATGTTCCTGCCGGAGCAGGACCGCTACAGCTACAGCCGGACCCACCTCGAGAGTCGCCTCGCCAGTCTCTACGGCGGCCGTGTCGCCGAGGAGCTGATCTTCGGCGCCGACAAGGTCACCACCGGTGCCAGCAACGATATCCAGCGCGCCACCCAGCTCGCGCGCGACATGGTCACCAAGTACGGCCTCAGCGAGGAGCTCGGCCCGATGACCTACGGCGAGGAGGAGGACGAGGTCTTCCTGGGCCGCTCGGTGACCCAGCACAAGACGGTGTCCGAGGCCACCGCGCGGCGCATCGACGAGGTGATCCGCAACGTGATCGATACCGCCTACACCAGCGCGCGCGGCATCCTCACCGAGAAGATGGACAAGCTCAACGCGATGGCCGAGGCGCTGCTGCAGTACGAGACCATCGACAGCGGCCAGATCACCGCGATCATGGCCGGCCGCGAGCCCGGCCCGCCGCGTGACTGGACGCGTGACGCCGGTGCCGGCGGTGACGCCGGTGCGGCGGGCGGCGGCGCGCGCGGTGCCGACGGCATCGGCCGTCCCGGCCCGAGCGGCGGTGTCGCGACGCCCGCCGCCAGTTCACCCTGAGCGTGCTCGACTTCGACCCGGCCGCGCGCAGCCTCGATTGCCGCGGCCGCCGGCTGTCGCTCGACCAGCCGCGCATCGCCGGCATTCTCAACGTCACCCCGGACTCGTTCTCCGACGGCGGCGAACACGCGGATGCCGCCGGCGCCATCGCCCACGGCCTGAGGCTGGCGGAGGAGGGCGCCGACCTGCTCGATGTCGGCGGCGAATCCACCCGTCCGGGCGCGCAGCCGGTGTCGATCGAGGACGAGTTGCGTCGGGTGATCCCGGTGATCGAGGCGCTGGCGACGCGCACCGCGTTGCCGATCGCGATCGACACCAGCAAGCCCGAGGTGATGCGCGCCGCGGTCGCGGCCGGCGCCGGATTGATCAACGACGTTTATGGATTGCGCCGCCCGGGTGCGCTCGAGGCGGCGGCCGAACTGGGCGTGCCGGTGTGCCTGATGCACATGCAGGGCGAGCCCGGCAGCATGCAGGCCGATCCCCGCTACGACGACGTCGTCGGCGAGGTGCATCGCTTCCTGACCGATCGCGTGTTCGCCTGCGAGCTGGCCGGCATCCCGCGCGAGCGCGTGCTGGTCGATCCGGGCTTCGGTTTCGGCAAGACGCTGGCGCACAACCTGGCTCTGCTTGGTGCACTCGAGCGCTTTCGCGGGTTGGGCGCCGGCCTGCTGGTCGGGCTGTCGCGCAAGGCGATGATCGGCGCGCTGACCGGCTGCGACGACCCGCGCGACCGCGCGGTCGGCTCCGCCGCCGCGGCACTGGTCGCGGCCCAGCGCGGTGCCGACATCGTGCGCGTGCACGACGTGACTGCGACGCGCGCTGCGCTGCGCGTGGGCCTGGCGGCACCTGTCCCGGCCGTTGCGGCCGCCGCGAAGGCGAAGACACCGCGTTGGGGCGATGACGACTGACCCGCAGGATCGCTGCCGCACGGGCGGCCAAGGGGATAAGCTTCGCCACCATGGACGAACCCCGAGTCCCGAGTCCGGAATCCCGCCGCTTGTTCGGCACCGACGGCATCCGCGGCCGTGTCGGCGACTGGCCGATCACCGCCGAGTTCATGCTCAAGCTCGGTCGCGCGACCGGTGAGGTGCTCGGCCGTGACGGCCGCGCCACGGTACTGATCGGCAAGGACACGCGCGTCTCCGGTTACATGTTCGAGGCGGCGCTGGAAGCCGGCCTGGTCGCGGCGGGTGCCGACGTGCGCTTGCTGGGGCCGATGCCGACGCCCGCCGTCGCCTGGCTGACGCGGGCACTGGGCGCCAGCGCCGGCATCGTGATCAGTGCTTCGCACAACCCCTATCTCGACAACGGCATCAAGTTCTTTTCCGCGGCCGGCGAAAAGCTCGACGATGCCAGCGAGCACGCGATCGCCGTGGCGGCCGCCGCGCCGTTCGTGACCGTGGCAGCCGAGCGGCTCGGCAAGGCGGCGCGCATCAGCGATGCCGCCGAGCGTTACATGGCGTTCTGCCGCTCCACCGTCGCCGGCGATCTGAGCCTGCACGGCCTGCACATCGTGCTCGACTGCGCGCACGGCGCGACCTACCAGGTGGCACCGCGGATCTTCGCCGCGCTCGGCGCGCAGCTGAGCACGATCGGTGCCGAGCCGGACGGCTTCAACATCAATGCCGGCGTCGGCACGATGCATCCCGGTGCGCTGGCCCGCGCGGTGCGCCGCGCGGGTGCCGATCTCGGCATCGCCTTCGATGGCGACGGGGATCGCGTGCTGATGGTGGACGCCGATGGCCTGCTGGCAGACGGTGATGATCTGCTCTACATCCTGGCCCGTGATCGCCACGCGCGCGCATCGCTGCGCGGCCCGGTCGTCGGGACGCTGATGAGCAACCGTGCGCTGGAGACGGCGATCGTCGCGCTCGGCGTGGAGTTCGTGCGTGCCGATGTCGGAGACCGTTACGTGCAGCGCGCCCTGCGCGAGGGCGGCGGCGAGCTGGGCGGCGAGGCCTCCGGGCACCTGCTGTGCCTGGACCGTGCCACCACCGGTGACGGGCTGGTCGCGGCACTGGCGGTCCTGGAGGCCCTGCTGCGCAGTGGTGAGACACTGGCTGCGGCGCGCGCGCGCCTGGTCAAGCTGCCGCAACGGACCGTCAACGTGTCCGCCGCTGGCGGGGACGAAGTGGTGGCCTCACCGGGCGTGCGCCGCGCACTGGCTGCGGCCGAGGCCGCGCTGGCGGGCCGCGGCCGGGTGCTGCTGCGCCCCTCCGGCACCGAACCGCTGGTACGGGTCACCGTCGAGGCACCCGATGCCGTCGAGGTCGAGCGGGTGGCCGCGGGCCTGGCCGCGGCCGTCACCTCGGCGGCACGCCTGTCGTCCGGCGAGTCCCCGGCATGAAACAGATCCCCACCCTCGACATCCGCCGCTACCAGCACGACCGTGCGACGTTCGTCGCCGAACTGGGCGCGGCGTATCGCGAATTCGGCTTCTGCTGCATTGGCGGGCACGGTATCCCGCAGGCGCTGATCGACGGCGCCTACGCGGCGTTCCGGTGCTTCTTCGCGCTGCCCACGGACGTCAAGATGCGTTATTACGTGCCCGGCAGCGGCGGTGCGCGCGGCTATACCCCGTTCAAGGTCGAGACCGCCAAGGACAGCCGGTACCCGGACCTCAAGGAGTTCTGGCACATCGGCCGCGAGATCGCGCGCGATTCGAAATACGCCGGCATGATGCCGCCCAATCTGTGGCCGACCGAGGTCGCGGGATTCCGCGAGCACGGCGACGCGCTGTATCAGGCGCTGGACCAGCTGGGCACGCGCGTGCTGCGCGCGCTGGCCCTGCATATCGGCCTCGAGGAGCACTGGTTTGACGACAAGGTCGACCACGGCAACTCGATCCTGCGCCCGATCCACTACCCGCCGATCGAGAACGGCGCCGTGCCCAACGTGCGTGCCGGGGCCCACGAGGACATCAACTTCATCACCCTGCTGGTGGGCGCGAGCGCGGAAGGGCTCGAGGTGCTCGGCCGCGACGGCCGCTGGATCCCGGTCACCACCCGTGGCGACGCCATCGTGGTCAACATCGGCGACATGCTGCAGCGCCTGAGCAACCACGTGTATCCATCGACCACCCATCGCGTGGTCAATCCGCCCAATGCCAACGCGCGCAAGCCCCGTTACTCGGTGCCGTTCTTCCTGCACCCCAATCCCGATTTCCTGATCGACGTGTTGCCGACCTGCGTCGGCGCCGACAACCCGAGCCGCTACCCGCAGCCGATCAGCGCGAATGACTACCTGCTGCAGCGCCTGCGCGAGATCCGCCTGATCTGAGCCATCCGCAGCGCGCGGCTGGCGCGAGGAACCATGCCATGCCGACCGTTCCGCACAGCGAAAAGCACTTCAACGCCTCCGACAGCGTGCGCGACGTGGTGATCGGCATGGCCGACGGCCTGACGGTGCCGTTCGCGCTGGCCGCCGGCCTGTCCGGGGCGGTGGCCGCCAGCCGCCTGATCGTCACCGCCGGCGTGGCCGAGATCGCCGCCGGCGCGATCGCGATGGGCCTGGGCGGCTATCTGGCCGCGCGCAGCGACGCCGAGCAC
This sequence comes from Lysobacteraceae bacterium, assembly GCA_028870665.1. Lineage (GTDB taxonomy): Bacteria > Pseudomonadota > Gammaproteobacteria > Xanthomonadales > Rhodanobacteraceae > Metallibacterium. The sequence goes on along the minus strand of JAGWPB010000073.1, from coordinate 1,214 downwards.
TACGCCTCCGAACGAAGGCGCGAGCACGAGGAGGTCGTCGAGAAGCCGCACGCCGAGCGCGCCGAGGTCGCCGCGGTCTTCCGGCACTACGGCCTCGGCGACGAGCAGATCGCGCCGGTGATCGCCTCCTTCGAGAAGGACCCGGACGCCTGGGTGGACTTCATGATGCGCTTCGAGCTCGGCCTCGAGCGCCCGGACCCCGAGCGCGCGGCGCGCGCCGCGCTGACGATCGGCGGGGCCTACGTCGCCGGCGGCCTCGTCCCCCTCCTGCCGTATTTCTTCGCCGCGGACGCGCGCGCGGCGCTCCCCTGGTCGGTCGGCGCGACGCTGGCCGCGCTCCTCGCCTTCGGCTTCGTCAAGGGACGCTTCACGTCCGGCAAGCCCCTGCGCTCGGCCCTGCACACCGCGCTGGTCGGCGGCCTGGCCGCCGCCGCCGCCTTCGCGATCGCCCGCCTCGTCGCCTGACCCCGCGCTTTTGTAAAATCGCGGCGGTAGACGAGCTTCGCGTCGAGACCGCCCCATGAACCCGATCCTCGCCGTCCTCCTGCGCCTGCCGGTCCACGGCCTGGGCCTCTTCGCCGCCCTCCTGCCCCGGCGCGCGGAGCTCGCGCTCGGACGCGTCCTCGGGCGCCTCGCCCTGCGCGTCGACCGCAAGCGCACCCGCATCGCGCGCGACAACATCCGGCGCTGCCTGCCGGAGCTGGGTCCCGCCGGCTGGGACGCGCTCCTGCGCGCGAACTACGAGCATTACGGCGCGCTCGTCCTCGAGCTCGCGCACATGTTCGCCCCGATCCCGGGGCACTGGCGGCGCTACGTCGCGCGCACGACGCGCCTGGAGGGCTTCGAGAACTGGAAACGGGCCGACGCCAAGGGCAAGGGCACCCTCTTCTGCTCCGCGCACCTCGCGAACTGGGAGCTGATGGCCGCGGCCGGCGCGCTCGGCGGCGTCCCGGTCGTGATGACGACGCGGCACCTGAAGCCCGAGTGGCTGCACCGCTGGATGGAGAAGACGCGCCTGTCGACCGGCGTGCGCTGCCTCTACCAGCCGCGCACGATGCCCGGCGTCATGAAGGGCCTGCGCGCGGGCGCCGCGGTCGGTTTCGTGATGGACCAGTACATGGTCCCGCCGATGGGCAAGCCCCTGCGCTTCTTCGGCGTGACCGTGGACACCCTGGCCGCGATCGCGCCGCTGGCGCGCCGCACCGGCGCCGCGA
>JAGWPB010000072.1 GCA_028870665.1 Lysobacteraceae bacterium | reverse complement strand
CCGATTCGGCCACCCGATCGCGACCTTCACGCTGGGCGCGCTACAGCGCCAGATCGGCGGCGCGCACCAGCGCGTCGGCGTGCAGGCCCGGTGCCGGCACCAGCACGCTGACGCCGATGCTGAGGGTGACGCCGGCGGCGGGGCTGGCGGCATGCTCGATCGCCAGCGCGCGCACGGCCTGACGCAGCAGCTCGGCCAGTTCCAGGATGCGTCTGCGCTCGGCGGGCATGAACAGGGCGATGAACGCCTCGCCGCCGTTGCGCGCCAGCACCTGTGGCGCGCCGCGACCCACAGCGCATCGAGCTGCTCGCGATAGGCTCGGCAATTGGCCAGACCGGTCAGGTCGTCGGTCAGCGAGGCGTCGCGCAGGGCGTCCACTGCGCGCCGCAGTTCCCGCGTGCGCCGCTCGATCTCGTGTTCGCGTTCGTCGATGATTTCGTTGCGCTGCAGGTAGATCTCGCGCAGGCGGCGCCGCTGGGTTCGGCGATGCGATCGAGCAGCAGGCCGAGGCGGGCCGGATCGACTCCGGCCGCGAGCACACCCTGCAGGGACGTGCCATCGGCGGCGAACACCGGCACGCCGATCGCGATCAGCTTCCGGTCGCTGCAGGCCCGGCTGGTGAACACCCCGGAGACGTACACCGCGCGGCGCGCCGATGGCAAAGGCGGCGAGCAGCACGGCCGATCGGCGGTGAATCGAGCGCTGCGCCATGGCTTCTCCGTTGCCGCCGATCATCGATGCTGCCGGAGACGCGGGCGCGTGCCGTGACGTCGCGGGCGCAGGCGCCGCGCTGCTAGGCTCGCCGCCGGAGGTGGCCATGAGCCAGTTTCGCCTGCTCGGCACGCGTCGGTTCGCGCCCTACTTCGCGACCCAGGCGCTGGCCGCATTCAACGACAATGCATTCCGCCAGGCGACGGTGATCCTGATCGGCTTCCAGCTGGGGCTGGGCAGCGGGGCGGTGTCGTTCTACTCCAACCTCGCGCCGGCGCTGTTCATCCTGCCGTTTTTCCTGTTCTCGGCCAGCGCCGGCCAGCTGGCCGAGCGCGTGGACAAGGCGCGCATGATCCGCGCGATCAAGCTGTTCGAGATCGCGGCGATGGCGCTGGCGACATGGGGCTTCGCGCAGCGCAGCCCCGCGCTGCTGCTCGCGGTGCTGTTCCTGATGGGCCTGCATTCGACGCTGTTCGGGCCGATCAAGTATTCGATCCTGCCGCAGGTGCTGCGGCCCGAGGAGCTGGTCGGCGGCAACGGCCTGGTCGAATCCGGCACGTCGCTGGCGATCCTGGTCGGCATGATCGCGGGTGGCGCGGCGATGGATCTCGGCGGCACGCCGGGCGTCGTCGTCGCCAGCGCGCTGGTGCTGACCGTGGCCCTGCTCGGCCTCGCGGCGAGCTTCGCGATACCCGCGCTGCGGCCGGCGGCGCCCGGCCTCGCGTTCAACTGGAATCCGGTCAGCGAAACCCGCGACGTGCTGCGCCTGCTGGCGCGCGACCGCGGCATCCTGCATGCGGTGCTGGGCATCTCCTGGTTCTGGTTCATCGGCGGCGTGTTCACCGCGCAGCTGCCCAACTACACCACGCAGAATCTCGGCGGCACTGCGTCGGTGGCGATCCTCGCGCTGGCCCTGTTCTCGATCGGCGTCGGCGTCGGCTCGCTGTGGTGCGAGCGGTTGTCGGGACACCAGGTGGAAATCGGCCTGGTGCCGCTGGGCGCGATCGGCCTGACCGCATTCGGCGCCGATCTGTACGCCGCGCGACCGGGCGCGCCGGCGGTCGCGGGCCTCGACGCCTGGCACTGGCTGCGCGCCGCCGGCAACGCCCATGTCGCGCTGGACCTGACCTTGATCGGCCTGTCCGCCGGCCTCTACATCGTGCCGCTGTTCGCCCAGGTGCAGGCGCGCGCCGCGCCGCAGGAACTGTCGCGCATCATCGCCGGCAACAACGTGGTCAACGCGCTGTTCCTGGTGCTGGCCGCGGTGCTGGCGCTGGGTCTGCTGCGGCTGGGGTTGAGCGTGCCGCAGCTGTTTCTCGTCGTGGCACTGATGAACGCCGCGGTCGCGGCCTACATCTTCGTGCGGTCGCCCGAATACGTGATGCGCTTCATCACCTGGGTGCTGGTGCACACGCTCTACCGGGTGCGGCTCGAAGGGCTGGAGCGCATCCCCGCCGCCGGCCCGGCGCTGCTGGTGTGCAACCACGTCAGCTACATGGACGCGCTGATCCTGATGGCCAGCGTGCGCCGCCCGGTCCGCTTCGTCATGGACGACCGGATCTTCCGCATTCCGCTGCTGCGCTTCGTGTTCCGCATCGCGCACGCGATTCCGATCGCCGGCGCGAAAGAGGATCCGCACCTGCTGGCGAGTGCCTTCGACGCCGTCGATGCCGCACTCGCCGCGGGCGAGCTGGTGTGCATCTTCCCCGAGGGCGGCCTGACCCGCGACGGCGCGATCGCGCCGTTCCGGCCCGGGGTCGAGACGATGCTCGCGCGGCGACCGGTGCCGGTGGTGCCGCTGGCGCTGCGCGGTCTGTGGGGCAGCGTGTTCAGCCGCCGCGACTCGGCGCTCGGACGCGCCCGCCTGCCGCGGCGCTTCAGGTCCCGTATCGGCCTCGTCGCCGGCACGCCGCTGTCGCCGCCGCAGGCGACGCTGCCGGCGCTCGAACAAGCCGTGCGCGACCTGCGCGGCGCGTGGGCGTGAGCGCTGGGAGTGGAAAGTGGAAAGTGGGCACACGCAGACGTGAAACGTGTTTGCGCTTTGTGGCTTGGGCTTTCAGACCTGTCCCAGGTCCCGGCTCTCAGGCAAACCATCCGCCCAGCACCACCAGCGCCGCCAGCGCCAGCCACACCACCAGCACGCGGCCCAGCAGGTGGCTGAGATCGGTCAGCTCGCCCAGCACGTCGGCGGTGTCCTCGGCGTAGCCGTCGCCGGCCTCGACGTCGGCGTTGACGCCGGCCTGGGCGATGGATTCGAGGAAAGCCGGATCGAGCGCGGTGCGCCCGGGCGTGGCATGCCAGGCGCGCCAGGCGCGGAGCACGGCGTCGAAATCGGCGGCCAGCGCCATCGCCAGCACCATCAGGTGCGCCGGCAGCCAGTCGAGGATGTCGGCCACCCGCGCGGCGCGCGCGCGCGCCGCGGCATCGAGTCCGGCCGCGGCGCCATCGCTGCCGGCCGCCAGCCGCGCCATCCGGTACAGCACCGCGCCGGCCGGGCCCAGCACGAAAAACCAGAACAGCACGCTGAAGCGCCGCCGCAGCGCCGCGATCGCGGTGGCGCCGACGAGTGCCGCGGCATTCCACGCGAGCGGCTCGCCGCGCTCCTCGGGATTGAGTGCCTGTCCGGCGGCGCTGCGGCGTTCCGCATCCGGCGCCTTGAGCACCGCGTCGATGTCGGCCTCGAGTTCGCGCGGACCGAAGCCGAGCACCAGCACCGCGACGGCGAACGCCAGTCCGAACACGCCCAGCAGCACGCCGTGCAGCCACCACGCCAGCGCCGCCGCGATCGCGGCCGGCAGCGCCAGCGCCAGGGCCAGTCCGGCCGCACTGCCGGCCAGCGCGGCGAACCAGCCGCGCAACAGGCCGAACCGGCGGTAGCGTGCCAGTTGCGGCAGTGCGGCGATCAACCCCAGGGCGATCAGGATGGCGAGCAGTTTCAGGGCCATGCGGCCTCCACGACCGGACTGGTGTCGATTGTAGCCACGCTTCAGCGCGGCGCGCGCGCGACCAGCGTATCCAGCGCCAGTCCCGCGCTGCGCCGCAGCCAGTCCTCGATCAGCCGGTAGGCCACCGACAAGGGCGGCGACAGCGCCAGGCTGCCGTCCGCCAGGCCGGTGCTGATCTGGTCGGCGGTGAACCAGCGCGCCTCGGCCAGCTCGCCGTCGCCGAGCGTGATGCGGCGATCCGCGGCGCGGGCACTGAAGCCGAGCATCAGCGAGGCCGGAAACGGCCACGGCTGCGAGGAGTGGTAGTCGCAGGCGATCACCTCGACCCCGGCCTCCTCGGCGATCTCGCGGCGCACCGCGTCCTCCAGCGACTCTCCGGCCTCGACGAAGCCGGCGAGGGTGGAGAAGCGTCCCGCCGGCCAGTTCGGCTTGCGCCCCAGCAGGCAGGCATCCGCGTGCTCGACACTGACGATCACCGCCGGATCGGTGCGCGGAAAGTACTGTCGCGCGCAGGCGGGGTTGCCGCACTCGGCGCGGTGGCCGGCCGCACGCAGCGTCAAGGGCGCGCCGCAGGCGCTGCAGTGGCGCGTCACCGCCTGCCAGTGGCTCAGTGCCCGTGCGTAGGCGAACAGTCCGGCGCTGAAAGCGTCGAAGCGCACGCCGGCATCGCGCAGTCCCTGCGCCTGCGCGCCATGCGCGTCGCCCAGTGCCTGCGCCGCGGCCCGGTCGAGGGTGCGGGCGAAGTAGGGACGCCCGCCGGCGATGCCGAGAAAGGTCACCGGCGCCGCCGTCGCGTCCAGCGCCGTGGCGGGCAGCCAGCACGGCGCGCTGCCGTCGGCCGTGGCCAGCACGCAGCCGCCCGGGTCGAGGATCAGGTGCCCCGCGGCGGGATCCCGCTCGGCCGCGCGCAGCCAGCGGTCATCGTCGCGGCGCGCGACGGCGCGGTCCAGGACCAGCGCCGCATAGGCGTTGCGGCGAGTTCGCCCGCCGGCATCCATCGGCTCAGACCGAGAACGACGACCCGCAGCCGCAGGTGGTGCGGGCATTGGGATTGCGGATCACGAACTGCGCGCCCGACAGCGATTCGCGATAGTCGACCTCGGCGCCCTCGAGGTACTGCAGCGACAGCGGATCGACCAGCAGGGTGACGCCGTCGCGCTCCAGCGCGAGGTCGTCCTCGGCGCGCGACTCGTCGAAGGTGAAGCCGTACTGGAAACCCGAGCAGCCGCCGCCGGAGATGTACACGCGCAGCTTCAGGGCCGGGTTGCCCTCTTCGTCGATCAGCTCGCGCACCTTGGCCGCCGCCGCTGCGGTGAACAGCAGCGAGGCGGCTGCCGCGCGGTAATCGGGGACGACGGGTTCGGTCATGGCATCCATCATCGTGGCGTTCGCCGCGCTTTCAAGCCGGGTCGGCGTCCGCGGCCGGCGCCGCCAGCTGCCGCGGCGCCTCGGCAGTGTGCACCATGCGGCCGTTGACGCGCGCGCCGGCGGCCATTTCCAGCAGCCGGTAGTGCACGTCGCCGTCGACGCGCGCGCCGGCGGCGAGCTCCAGGCGTTCGCCGGCGTGGATGTCGCCGCGCACCTCGCCGTCGATCACGGCATGCGGCACGTGCACCTCGCCGATCACCCGGCCCTGCTCGCTGAGCGTGAAGACCGCGCCGCTGCCCGGTTCAGCCTGCACGCAGCCCTCGATGCAGCCGCTGACGTGCAGGGCGCCGCTGAACCGCACGTCGCCGCGCAGGGTGGTGCCGGCGGCGATCAGGCTGGTGTCGGCGCCGGTGGTGGCGGACTTGCGGCTGCTCTTGAACATGGGTCACTCCCGGGAATTGAGCGCGGCGGTCCAGGCGAAACTGCGGCTGACCGGTGCGCCGCCGTCGGGCTGCACGCTGACGATCACCTGGCTGGGCACCCATCCGGCCGGCAGCACCAGCATGCCCTGGACCTGCTGAAAGTACTTGAACGCGAACGGCAGGCCGGCGCGCGCGGGCGGCGCTGCCAGATCGCTCCATGCCAGCTGTGCCGCCTTGCCGCCGTGCACGCCCTCGATGCTGAGGCTGACGCGGCCTTGGCTGGTTTCGCCGCGGCGGGCGTTCTGGGTCAGGGTGACGGTGACGGCATAGGCGCGCGCGCCGTGGATCGGTCGCACCCGCAGATCCTGCACCATCAGACCCTCGCGCTGCACACTGGCGCCGGTCAGGCGGGTGTAGAAGGCCAGGTCGGTGCGCAGGCCGGCGATCTCCTCGTCGCGATCCGCCAGCGAGCGGCGCAGCGCGTCGGTGGCGATGCGGGTGATCTGCCGCGAGCGGGTCAGCACCGCCAGCTGCTGCTTCAGCGCGGCGTTGTCGCGGCGCAGCGCCTCGGCGCGCGCCGCGCGCGCGGCCAGGTCGGCCGGCGGCCGCGCCAGCGCCCAGGCCAGGGCCGCGACGCCGATCATCCCGAGCACCCAAGCCAGTCCCGGCACGACGCGCCGCCAGCGCAGCGTCGAGGAATTCAGTGCGCGCACTTCGTAACGGGGCGGCGGCATGCGGGGCATCGGCGGGCCTGGGTCGTCGCTTATAGTGGCGCCCGCGCGACAGCGTCAAGGAACGCGGTCACAAGCTCTATACTGCGCGCTTTGCGCGAGGCCGGGCGATGCTCTGGCTGAAAGCTTTCCACATCATCTTCGTGGTCACCTGGTTCGCCGGCCTGTTCTATCTGCCGCGCCTGTTCGTCTACCACGCCGAGGCCACCGAGCCGGTGCTGCGCGAACGCCTCAAGGTGATGGAGCGCAGGCTGATGATCATGACCCACATCGGCGGCGCGCTGGCGGTGCTGTTCGGGCTGGCGCTGACCGGCTGGTGGATGGCGCACCAGCCGGCCTACCTGCTGGCGGGGGGCTGGTTCCACGCCAAGCTGGGCCTGGTCGCGCTGCTGATCGGCTATCACCTCGGGCTGTGGCGGCTGCAGCGCCGCTTCGCCCGCGACGCCTGCGACTGGAGCAGTCGCCGCCTGCGCTGGTTCAACGAGATTCCGTCGATCCTGCTGGTCCTGATCGTGCTGCTGGTGGTGGTCAAGCCGTTCTGAGACGCATGCGCCGGCTGGCGCGGATGCTTGCGATATAGTCGGATCATGGAGGAATGCGTGATGTCGCGCGAGGATCAGGGCCACGGCGAGGAGCTGCGCACGGCGTTCCTGCGGCATCTGCCGCAACGCCTGCGCACCCTGCTGCGGCGCGCGCGGCGCCAGTGTCGCGACGGCTGGGACATCAACGCACTGATCCTGCTGCAGCGCGAGTTCGCCACCCTGGCCGACGCCGCGGGCCGCTACGGATTGCTCGAGATCGGCACGCCACTGGCCGCGCTGGAGGCGGCGCTGGCGCCCTACGCCGGCGCCGGCCAGCTGCCCGATGCCGCCGCCAGCGCGGTGCTGGAGCCGCAACTCGATGCCCTGCGCGAGCAGATCGAGGACGCCGAACTGATCGCCGCCGCGGCGCCGGCGCAAGCCGCCGGACGCCGGGCGCAGTTGCGCAGCAGCGCCAGCGCGGCGCCCGCGGACGGCTATGCGCGCATGGATGTGCCACCGTCGGGCTACTGGCGCACGCTGGGCCTCGAGGATGCGCCCGCGGCCGCCGCCGAGAGCCGCGCCGGCGGCGCCGGGTCCGCCGCCGATGCCGAGGGGTCGGCGCCGTCATCAGCGCCGATCGCCGCCGTGCAGCCTGCCGCAGCGGCCGCGCCCGTCGCCGGTCCGCGCGTGGCCTTGCTGGCTGCCGGCGATGCCCATGCCGCGGCGTTGCGCGAGCGCCTGCAGGCGCGCGGCTGCGTGGTGCAGTCGCTGCCCGATGCCGAGGCGACCATCGAGGCGCTGGCTGAGCAGCTGCCGGTACTGCTGCTGGTGGCGCCCAGCCAGCAGGCCACGCTGGAGGCCCTCGCCGGCGAGTTGCGCGAGCTGCGCGGGCACGCCCAGCGTTTCAGCGTGCTGGCGCTGCTCGAGCACGATGAGCTGGCCGCGCGCCTGCGCGCGCTGCGCGCCGGCGCGGATCATTGCATCAGCGTCGCCGGAGGACTGACCCAGGCCCTGGCGCTGATCGACGAGCTGCTCAAGGGCGATGCCGAGGAGCCCTATCGGGTCCTGATCATCGAGGACGACGAATCGCAGGCATTGTTCGCCGAGTCGGTTCTGCGCAAGGCCGGGATGCTGGCGCGCATGGTCACCGAGCCGCTGGCCGCGCTGGACGAACTGGAGCGCTTCAAGCCCGACCTGATCCTGATGGACCTCAACATGCCGGGCGCCGACGGTCTCGAGCTGACCGCGCTGATCCGCGAGCGCGATGCATTCGTGACCACGCCGATCGTGTTCCTGTCCGGCGATCCCGACGACGAGCGCCAGTTCGCCGCGCTCGATGCCGGCGGCGACGATTTCATCACCAAGCCGGTGCGGCCCAAGCACCTGATCGCCGCGGTGGCCAATCGCGTCCGCCGCGCGCGCCTCGCCGCCAAGCGCCGCGGCGCCGCGCGGCCCGCGCCGCAGACCAGCGGTCTGGTCGAGCGCACCGAACTGCTCGACCGCCTGCAGGAGCGGCTGGCGACCGGCGCCAGCGCACGCCTGCACGGCGGCCTGCTGCTGCTCGAGGTCAACGACGCCCGCGCGTTGCGCGAACGCATCGGCATGACCGCCTACGACGCGCTGATCGCGCAGGTCGGCAGCTGGGTCGCCGGCCAGGTCGAGGCGCACGAACTGGTGGCGCGCTTCGGTGACGCCGGGCTGCTGCTGCTGGCGCCCGAGCGCGACGAGGAGCCGCTGGCGGCCTTCGCGCAGACGCTCGCCGCGCGCATCGGCCACGAACGCTTCGGCGGCCATGCGCTGGCGCTGAGCCTGGCCGGCGGCGCCTGCGGGCTGGCCTGCGGCCTCACCGATGCCGGCGCGCTGCTGGCCGCCGCCGAGCGCGCGCTCGAAGGCGGACGCCGCGAGGGCGGCGTCGGCCGTTACGCCCAGCTGGCCGGCAATCGCACGCTCGGCCAGCAGTTGCGCAGCGGGCTGGATGGCGACGGCCTGTATCTGGTCTATCAGCCGCTGGCGCCGGTCAGCGCCGGCCCGGCCGAGGCGCAGTACCAGGCGCTGCTGCGCCTGCGCGACGAGAAGGGCCAGATCGTGACCGCCGCCATGCTGGTGCCGGAGGCGATCCGCAGCGGACTGATCGGCGAGCTCGACCGCTGGGTGCTCGGACGCTGCCTGGCGACGCTGGCCGCGCGCGAGCGCATGGGGCAGCCGGTGCGCCTGTTCGCCAGCCAGGCGCTGGCGACGGCCAGCGACAATGCGCGCGCCGAATGGCTGCGGCAGGGCGTGCGCGATGCGCGCCTGCCACCCGGCCGGCTGGTGCTCGAGTTCCGCTGCGATGAGGCGCGCGACCAGCAGCGCACGCTGATCGATCTGGCGCTGGCGCTGCATGACATCGGGATCGGCCTGGCGCTGTCCGGGGTCGGCCGCGAAGCGATCCTGTCGGGCCTGCTCGAGCAGCTGCCGCTCGACTACGTCAAGCTGGCGCCCGAGCTGGCGCGCGATGACGGCGTGGCCGACCTGGTGGCCCGGGCGCATGCCGCCGGTCGCCGGGTGATCGCGCCGCGGATCGAGGATGCCGGCAGCGCAGTGGCGTTGTGCGCCGCCGGCGTGGATTATCTGCAAGGCAATTTCGTCCAGCAGCCCGGGCAGTCGCTCGATTACGACTTCAGCGCCGGCCAGCTCTGAGCGCCGGCGCGAAAGCCGCCCCGGCACCGGGAAGTGCCGATCGCACGACGGTGACGCGGCACCGCTGCGCGGCGAAGGGTTGCAGGGCGCGGCCGGCGTTGCGGATTGGCAGACGGATCGGAGGAAACACGCATGACGCTGGGCAACGAACGTCGCATGCTGCGCATCGGCCTGCTGGCGGGTGCGCTGGCGCTGATGCTGGCCCTGGCGCTGCTGGCCTTGCAGCGCGTGCCGGCGCCGATCGGGCCGGCGCTGGCGGCGATCGCCGGCGCCGGCATCCTGCTGCTGGGCCTGGCCTGGCGCGCACTGGCCGATGAGTTGCGCGCCGCGGCCGTGCCGCCGGCGCCGGCCCCGGTGCCGGTGGATGCGCGACGGCTGGTCGCGCTGGAAACCGAACTGGCCTCGCTGCGCGGCGTGCAGAAGGAGCTGGTCGGTGCCAAGCAGACCGCCGAATCGGCGATGCTGGCCAAGAGCGAGTTCCTGGCCACCATGAGCCACGAGATCCGCACCCCGCTCAACGGCATCCTGCCCCTGCTCGACATCGTGCTCGGCACCAAGCTGGCCCCGGACCAGCGCGATTACCTCGCTACCGCGCACCGCTCGGCGCAGGAGTTGCTGCGCATCGTCGACGACATTCTCGACTACTCCAAGGTCGAGGCCGGCAAGCTCGAACTGGAGCGCGTCGCGATCAACCTGCGCGAGCTGCTGGAAAACGTGCAGGCGCTGATGGAGAAGGCGGCCGAATCCAAGGGCCTGGCGCTGCGCTTCGCCATCGACGACGACGTCCGCATCACCCTGCGCGGCGACCCCACGCGGCTGCGCCAGATCATCACCAACCTGATCGGCAACGGCATCAAGTTCACCGAGCGCGGCGGCGTTTCGGTGCGCATCAGCCGGCGCGGCGAAACCGCCTCGCATCAGGAGCTGCTGTTCGCGATCCGCGACACCGGCATCGGCATCGAGCCGTCGGCGGCGGCGCGACTGTTCCAGCCGTTCAACCAGGCTGACAACTCGATCACCCGCCGCTATGGCGGCACCGGTCTGGGACTGACGATCTGCAAGCGTCTGGTCGAGCTGATGGGCGGCAAGATCGGCGTGCGTTCCGAACCCGGCCGCGGCTCCGTGTTCTGGTTCAGCGTGCCGCTGGCCAAGATGCCGGGCGACATCGCCGGCGCGCGGCACGACCTCACCGGTCTGCGCGCGCTGTTCGCCGGCGACGGCCGCATGCATGCACGCATCAACCCGCTGCTGGCCGGGCTGGGGATCACCGCCGACAGCGTCAGCGGTGCCGCCGACGCGCTGGCGATGCTGCGCCGCTCCGCACCGCTGGGGCGCAGTTTCGGCTACGAGCTGCTGGTCATCGACCCGGCCAGCGTCGAGGGCGATCCGCAGGCGCTGCTGCGCAACGTGCTGCGCGAACCCAAGCTGGAGCGCGTGCGCGTGCTGCTGATCGGCGCGCCGGTCGAATCCGGCGACGAGCGCACCGCCACGCTGCCGCGCGAGCCCGACGAGGCCGCGCTGCGCGCCGCGCTGGAAGGCCTGTACGCGCTGGCCAGCCAGCGCCCGGCGCCGCTGCTGGCCAGTTCGCATGCCCCCGGGGCGATCACGCCCGACACCATGCTGCAAGGACGCGTGCTGCTGGTCGAGGATCATCCGGTCAACCTGCAGGTGGCCAGCCGCCTGCTGAGCCGGCTCGGGCTCGAAGTGGCGCACGCGCACAACGGTGCCGAGGCCCTGCGGCAGGTCGAGAAGGGCGGCTTCGACATGGTCCTGATGGACTGCCAGATGCCGGTGATGGACGGCTATGCCGCCACCCGCGAGTTGCGTCGACGCGAGCTGGCGAGCAATGCGCCGCGGCTGCCGATCGTGGCGATGACCGCGCATGCGATGGCCGGCGACCGCGAGCGCTGCCTCGAATGCGGCATGGACGACTACCTGTCCAAGCCGCTGGATCGCGGCCTGCTGGCGCGCACGCTGGCGCACTGGCTGCCGCAGCCGCATGCCGACACTGCCGCCGAGACGATTCCGACCGCGCCGCTGCCGGAATCGGCCGCGCGCTCCGACGCGGTCGCGCCGGCGCCCGCCACGCGGCCGGTCGTGCCATCGCCGCGCCCCCCCGCCA
>JAGWPB010000071.1 GCA_028870665.1 Lysobacteraceae bacterium | reverse complement strand
GGGCCTGCTGCCCGAGGCGGTGTTTTTTGATCACCTGGCGCAACGGCGCTTCCCGGTCACCTGGTGGATCCGTCGCGCCGAGCAGCTCGACTACATCGCCGAGCCCGATCTGTTCCACGACCTGTTCGGCCACGTGCCGTTGCTGATGAACCCGGTGTTCGCCGACTACATGCAAGCCTATGGCCAGGGCGGCCTGCGCGCACAGCGCGAATTCGGCGACGAAGCCCTGCTGAATCTCACCCGGCTGTACTGGTACACCGTCGAGTTCGGCCTGATGCGCGAGCCCGACGGCCTGCGCATCTACGGTGCCGGCATCGTCAGCTCCAAGGGCGAGTCGATCTACAGCCTGGAATCGCCGGCGCCCAACCGCATCGGCTTCGACCTCGAGCGCGTGATGCGCACCCGCTACCGCATCGACAGCTACCAGAAAACCTACTTCGTCATCGACAGCTTCGAGCAGTTGTTCGCCGCCACGCAGCAGGACTTCGCGCCGATCTACCCGCGCGTCGCCGGCGCCGAATCCATGCCCGCCGGCAGCGTGCAGTCCAGTGACCGCGTGCACCACCGCGGCACCCGCGAAGGCTGGCCGGAAGGGGCGGATGCCTGATGCCGCGATTGTGGATTTCCGCGGCGACTAGCGGATGACACCGAACGCGCCGGTGGCGAGGTTCAGCCCCATCTCGTAGCGAAACCGCTCGTGTCCCTGCAATGTTTTCTGCGCATCCCACGGCACTCCGGCATCCAGATACAGGTCCAGATCCGGCACGTAGCTGACCACGTGATCGGCCCACGCGCCGGGTATCAGCCAACTCACCGGGCGCAAGCCCAGCGTGGACACCGCCACCGTCTGCACGTCGACGCCGTTCTTTTTCATCACCGCGCGAAACAGCAGGGCGATGCCTTTGCAGTCGGCCATGCCGCTGTCCAGCATCGCGGAGACCGATTGTTTGGGGAACACGGCGCCATCGCGGAAACGGTCGTGGTCGTAGCGCACACGCGCGTGCATCCAGCGCAGGGCCTGCGCGACAACCTCGCGCTTTGACAGCCCAGCGAACACCGGCAGCTTCGGCTCGGCATCGAGCAGGCTGTCCTCGCGCTGCCGGTGCAGTTGCGCTAAAGCGTGCCAGCTGGGCAGCGTGCTCAGCGCGATGGATGGCACGGCGGACGGCGGAGACTTGGGCTCGACGATGATCACTTGCGCTTGCTGGAGGACGCCATAGGTGCGCTGACCCGCCTCGTTGCGCGCGTCGAAATGGACCGGCACATCCGCAGCCGCAGGCGACACCACGAGCAGGGCGCGGTCGCGAAAGGCCGGGTCCAGCCGCCCCGAAAAAGACAGGAACGAATCGGCCGCCCTCGTGATGCGCGAATCGACGGTCACCCGCAGCGTTTCGCCGGCCTTGATGTGCTGCGGGGCAAGGCAGCCCGCGGCATTTTTTTGCAATGGCGCAATCGTGACCCAACGCCCATCGACGCGGCGTGCGATCGAAAACGCTTCGACTTTGACCTCGGCGCTTGAAAGCGAGGGGCAATAGCTGGCCTCGCTCAACCAGCGGCGTGCCAGCTCGAGATCAAGCGCGCTGCGCATTGTTCGCACAAAAACCTCGCGCGTGGTGTAGCTCTGCGCGGTTTGCCATTGCACATGCTGAAACAAACAATCCGTGTCCTGACGCAGGCACCCGGCGGCAAAGCCGCTTTCAAGCTTGGTGGTATCGATGGCCCGGGCAGCCCCTGCCGCCTGAGCAAAAAAGCACGGCCCGCAGGCCGTGCCCAAAAGCAGCAAGATGAGCTTGCTAGTCATTATTATTTATTCCTTGCAGGAATTTGACGATGTATCCCATGCGCCGCCACTTTCGACACAGTCGATCTTGGAATTCGTTGTATCAATCGCTTTATCGACTGTTTGAACGCTTCCCGTGCAGATTGCATCTGTCTGTTTTGTGGATGGATTGGGCGCAAGTTTGCCCGTTATACCAAGTGGAGCGCACGCGTCACGCGGATTTGGCATGGTGGTGCTCGCTGAGGCTGGCCCTGATGAATAATTATTCACGACCAAAAGTGCTTCTGGAGGAACGGGGCAATTCTCAGGAATGGTCTCCCCGCCGTATACCATGTCAATATGTTTTGCAATCAAGCTACGCATTTCTACTCTCCTTACAATACTGGGAAAACTGCCGTCCTAGCTTCGGCTTCACGAGACGCACCGCGTCAGCGGCGTCCCCTCCATGAATCGTGGATTCCTCAATTCAATGACTCGCCCGGCGCTGGCGATCGTTTCCGACCGGTGGGCGATGACGATGCGGGTGATGTGCAGTCGCGCGATGGCGGCGTTGACCTCGCGCTCGCGCGCGACGTCGAGATGGCTGGTGGCTTCGTCCAGCAGCAGGATGCGCGGACGCCGGTACAGGGCGCGGGCCAGCAGGACGCGCTGTTTCTGGCCGCCGGAGAGGCTGGAGCCCATGTCGCCGACCAGGCTGTGGTAGCCCATCGGCATGGCGATGAGGTCGTCGTGGACCTGCGCCAGACGCGCGGCGGCCTCGATGCGCAGCGCCGTGGCGTCGGGATCGAAAAAGCTGATGTTGTCGGCGATGCTGCCGGCAAACAGGCTGTCTTCCTGCAATACGGCTCCGATCATGGCGCGGTAGCGCGCCTTGCCCAGGTGGCGCAGGTCGATGCCGCCGATGAGGACGCTGCCTTCATCCGGATCGAGCAGGCCGAGGAGGATCTTGGCCAGCGTCGTCTTGCCGCAGCCGGACGGCCCGACGATGGCGACGGACTCGCCCGCGGCGATGTGCAGGTCGAGGCCCTTGACGATCCACGGTTCGCCGGGGGCGTAACGGTAGCTGACGCCGCGCAGTGCGATGTCCGCCTCGGGCTGCGGGCCGGCATAGGGGGTATCCACGTGCCGCTCCGGCGCGGTGAGCACGATGTCAGCCAGGCGTTCGCCCTGCAGACGCAGCAGCTTGAGGTCAACCAGATAGTTGATCAGGCCGGCGCCGCGTCCGGTGAATTGATCGCTGTAGGCAACAAAGGCCATCAGCATGCCGGCGCTGAGGCTGCCGTCGAGCACGCTGATCGCGCCGATCCAGATCACGGCGATACGTTCGATGCCGAACACCAGGCTGTTCAGACTGCCGAACAGCAGGCTGTAGCGCTGCACCTCGATGTTGCGGTTGGCCGTCTCGGTGGCGGCGTTGAGGTAGCGCCCCGCGTGATGCGCCGCGCGGTGGTAGAGGCGAATCGTCTGCGCACCGCGCACCGACTCGAGGAACTGCGATTGCTGCCTGGCGGCCGCCACGATCGAGCCGAGGTTGGCCTCGCGGAACACCCGATACGACAGGGCGCGCAGGCCGGCATACAGGGCGAAGGCGAGCAGCGTCAGCGCCGCCAGCGTCCTGCTGTAGATCAGCATCATCGCCAGCGTGAGCACGGCCATCAGGCCGTCCAGCACCACCTCGACCGCGCGGGTCGTTAGCGTGTTCTGGATGACATTCATGGCCCCGAAGCGCGAGGTGATGTCACCCAGATGGCGTTTGGCGAAATAATCCTCGGGCAGCTTCAGCAGATGGCCGAAGAGGTTGCCGCTCCAGGCCAGGTTGAGCGAGGTACCGAGCCACATGACCACCCAGCTGCGCAGCGCCGATACACCGACCTGCAGCAGCGTCAACAGCAGAAAGCCCACGCCGAGCAGGGTCAGCAAACCGCGGTCGCCGCCCGCCAGCACCTGGTCAAGGACGGTCTGCACGAACAAGGGACCGGCGAGGGCAAACAGCTCGAGCACCAGCGCGAGGCCCAGCACCTGCGCGAGCGCGGCGGGCAGTCCCTGCACCCGCCCCAAGAGCTGCCGCAATGCCAGCGGCGGCTCGGATTTTTTGCGTTCGAAACGCGGCGTGGGCGTGAGCTCCAGCGCGATGCCGGTGAATTGTCTGGACACTTCACTGAATCGCACTCGACGCTCGCCGACGGCGGGGTCATGCAACTCGATGCGATCGCCGACGACACGCTTGAGCACGACGAAATGGTTGAGGCCCCAGTGCAGGATGCAGGGCGTGGCCAGCTGGCCGAGTTCCTCGAGCTCGAGCCGCAGGGGGCGACTGGCCAAGCCGAGCGCATCGGCCATCTCGATCAGCCGCGCCAGCGTGGCGCCCTTGAGCGAGAGCGAAAACCGCTGTCGCAAGCCCGTCAACTCCACGGCGTGACCATGAAATCCAGCCACCATGGCCAGGCAGGCCAGGGCGCATTCGGCGGCTTCGGTTTGCCGAACCACCGGCAGTCGCCGTCGCCAGCCGAATTGCAGCGGCGATGCCGTGGCATGTACCGCCATGACGCTGCCATCGCCGCCGGCAACTTGCACAGATGCGTTGGCCGGCTTCATCGCGTGGCCCCTTGGCTCGTGACCGCTTTTGCCGCGTCGCCGGGAAGCCCTTGCGCGAAGCCATACAGGGGCTCGAACACCCATTCGAGCAGACGCCGGCGCTCCAGCATCAGATCGGCTTCGAGGGCCATGCCGGATTTCAACGTTTGCTGTCGGCCGTAGGCGATGACGTGCTGATGGTCGAGGCGGACGCGGACGCGGTAGAGCGCCTCGGGCGGGACTTGTCCACCCAACAACGCACCGACCTCGGCCTGGGTCAGCGCGTTTTGCGTCACCTGCTGGACCGTCCCTGCCTGCAAACCGAACTTTTGATAGGCGTAGGCGGCATAGTGGATCGCCACGCGTTGGCCGGGGCGCACGAATCCCGCCGCGTGACTGGGAATCAGCAGCTGCGCCTCGAGCGCCGAGCCGCCGGGCACGATGGCGAGCAGCGCCTGTCCCCCGGCAACCGCCTGCCCCGCGGCTACCAGCACGGCCGATACGCGACCGCTTTGCGGCGCGCGCAGTACAGCGGCACGGTCGGCTTCGACCTGGGCCATGGACTGCCCGATGCCCGCGCGTTGACGCTCCAGGGCGCTGCGCTGACTGGCGAGGGTCAGTGGCAGCTGCGCGCGCTGGTCTTCCGTTGCAGCCAACTGCTGACGCAGCTCGATCAACTGTCGATCGAGCGCCCTGACCTGGGCCTCGGTTTCCAGCTTGGCGGCCTGCTGCCGAGCCACCTCAAACGCGGAGATGTAACCCTTGGCGCCCAACGGCGCGATACGGGCCAGCAAGGCAGCGCTGTTGGCTGCCTGCTGGCGGGCCAGATCGCGTTGCGCACTCATCGCGCTCAATTGCGCGCGCAGCAACGTCGCGCGGTGCTCCAATCCGGCGCCTTGCTGGATCTCGAGCCGGTTCAGGTCATCAAGATCAACACCAAGCCGCACCTGCTGCGCGCGCAGCTGTGCCATCACTGTGCCAGCCGTATCCCCGGCGAGGCTCTGCCGCTCGGTGGAGACGACGGCCAGCACCTGGCCCGCGTGCACCTCCTGTCCCTCCCGAACATCGAGGCGCTGCACCCGGCCCGGAGCCGGGGCGGTCATCGTCTGCAGACCCAGAACCGGCGCCAGCGCACCGCTGACGCGCACCCGGCGCGTGTACTCGCCGAGCGCTGCAAAGGAGGAAAGTGCTACCGCGAGCCCGATCGCGCCAAGGACCAGTATCCGGGCGGTCAACGGCGTGACCAGACGGATATCACCCAGCCCATGCTGCTGCCTGGCTTCCAGCGCTTCGTCCCGAAACAGCGGCGGTGGACGGCTCATCCCCGAACCTCAGATCGCGATGGCGTTACCACGCCGCCCCGGTCATCAAAACGTATTTCCTTTCGCATGCACTTCAAATGCGCGAAGTCGCAAATTCACGTAGCTCGTCCTCTTCTCGACCTGTCGGTCCGGGACCACAGAGCCGTTTCGACGTACGTGCTCGATACGCGCAAAATCGGGCGTGCGCCGCGCTTCAGATGGATGGCTGGACGCGTCGCGCCAAGCCCCGAAACTGCAGCGCCTCGGCCAGATGCGCACGGCCGACACCGATCTGGCCGCCGTCGAGGTCGGCGATGGTGCGGGCGACGCGCAGCACGCGGTGGTAGCCGCGTGCGGACAGGTCCAAGCGCTCGGCGGCGCGCTCGAGCAGGGCGCGTTCGGCGGCGCCCAGCCCGCAGTCGCGCTCGATCGCGCGGGCGCCGAGTTCGGCGTTGGCACGGCCGCCACGCGTGTGCGCGAGCTGGCGCGCGGCGATCACCCGTGCACGCACGGTGGCGCTGTCCTCGTCGTGCGGCCCGCGCGGTGCGCCGAGATCGGCCAGTGCCACGCGCGGCACCTCGACCTTGATGTCGATGCGGTCGAGCAGCGGGCCGGAGACGCGGCCTCGGTAGCGCGCGATCTGCTCGGGCGTGCAGCGGCAGCGCCCGCGCGGATCGCCGGCGTAGCCGCAGGGGCAGGGGTTCATCGCCGCGACCAGCTGGAACTGCGCCGGAAACTCGGCCTGACGCGCGGCGCGCGAAATGGCAATGCGTCCCGATTCCAGCGGTTCGCGCAGCACTTCGAGCACATGGCGGTCGAACTCCGGCAGCTCGTCCAGGAACAGCACGCCGTGGTGGGCCAGCGAAATCTCGCCCGGCCTCGGCAATGAGCCGCCACCGACCAGCGCCACCGCCGACGCGGTGTGGTGGGGCGCGCGATAGGGGCGTTGCAACCAGTGTCGGGGATCGATCGTCTGGCCCGCGACCGAGCGCACCGCGCAGGACTCCAGCGCCTCGTGCTCGGCCAGCGGCGGCAGGATGCCGGGCAGGCGCGCGGCGAGCATGGTCTTGCCGGTTCCCGGCGGTCCGACCAGCAGCAGGTGATGGCCGCCGGCAGCGGCGACCTCCAATGCGCGTCGCGCCTGCAATTGCCCGCGCACCTCGGCCAGATCGGGCCCGCCCGACGCGGCTGTCGCCAGGGCGACTGCGGCCGGCAGCTCCAGCTCGCCGGCACCGCGCAGCCAGGCGCACACATCGGCGAGGCTGTCGGCGACGCGCACGTCGACACCCTCGACCAGCGCGGCCTCGGCGGCATTGCCGCGCGGCACCACCACGCGCCGCTTCTGGGCGCGCGCATGCAACAGTGCCGGAAGTACGCCGATCACCGGCCGCAACGCGCCCGACAGCGCCAGCTCGCCGAGAAACTCGCAGTCGCCCAGGCGTTCGCGCGGCACCTGCCCGCCGGCGGCGAGAATGCCCAGCGCGATGGCGAGATCGAAGCGGCCACCGTCCTTGGGCAGATCGGCCGGCGCCAGATTCACCGTCACCCGTCGTGAGGGGTACTCGAAGCGGGTCGCCTGGATGGCGACGCGCACGCGGTCGCGCGCTTCGCGCACGGCGGCCTCGGGCAGGCCGACGATCGCGGTGCCGGGCAGGCCTCCGGACAGGTGCACCTCGACCAGCACCTGGGGTGCGGCGACGCCGACCTGGGCGCGGGTGAGGGTGACGGCGAGGCTCATGGCGTGGGCAGGCAGTGCCGTCCCCGGCCGATCCGGGGTGGAGGCGCAGAAACCGGGCGCGAACCCGGGACGGCTCAGCGCGCGCGCGAACCCGACTGCAGTTCGAGCGCGGTGACGCGCTGCTCCATCTGCTCGAGCAGGGCGCGGGTGCGCAGCAGCAGCAGGCGCTGCACGTCGAACTCCTCGCGGGTGACCAGGTCGAGGCGGCGCAGGCCCTCGCTCAGCACGTCGCGGAAGTTGGCCTCGAGGTCGGCGCGCGCCTGCGCCAGTCCCGGCGGCACCAGCGCGGCGAGGCGCTGGGCGAGCTGATCGATGCCTTGGGTGTCGAACATGGCGGAACCTCGTGGCGTGGGGGCTGAGTATCGCTGTGCGGGCGGATGCCGCCCATCGGGTCGCACCACCGCACCGCGTAGGCATTTTCCTATGTCCGCAGCCGCGCTGCCGGGGTGCCGCGCGGCGACCGCGGCAAGGATGGCAGAATGCAGCCACCTGTCCCGGAGCATCGCGATGAAGCTGGTCACTGCGATCATCAAGCCGTTCAAGCTCGACGAGGTGCGCGAGGCGCTGGCCGAAGCCGGCGTGCAGGGCATCACGGTGACCGAGGTCAAGGGCTTCGGCCGGCAGAAAGGCCACACCGAGCTCTACCGTGGCGCCGAGTACGTGGTGGATTTCCTGCCCAAGCTGAAGATCGAAGTGGCGGTGACCGAAGCCTTGCTGGAGCGCGTGGTCGAGGTGATCCAGCAGGCGGCGCGCACCGGCAAGATCGGCGACGGCAAGATCTTCGTCAGCACGCTCGAGCAGGTGGTGCGCATCCGCACCGGCGAGCTGGACGGGGATGCGCTTTAGGAGACGCCCGCACACCCGACACCCGCCGTCATCCCGGCGCCCGCCGGCAAACGAACAGGAACTCGATCAGCCCCTTTCCCCGGCGACGGTTTGCTGATCGTACGCGCGGGGCGCGCGATCAGAGCCTTTCAGAGCGTGGTGCGAAACTCGCAGACTGCGCCCCGTCGGCGTGAAAGATCCTTCGCTTCGCTCAGCAACAGCCTACTTTTCCCGCTCCCCGCTCCCCGCTCCCCGCTCCCCGCTCCCCGCTCCCCGCTTCTTGCTTCCCGCTTCGGGCTTCCTGCTTCGGGCTTCCTGCTCTCGATTTCAATGCACCCAGCGTCCGCCGCGGCGGCGCGGTGGTGCGCGGAACTCGGCGGCGGCGGCGCCCACGCCCTGCTCGCCGCGCAGCGGCGGATGCACGCGCCAGTACTGCGCCACGGCGCTGATCGCGGTCGGCAGCTCGGCCACGCAGGCCTCGTACTCGGCGTCGGTCAGCGGCTCGAACTCGGCATCGGCGGTGAGCACGCCGTCCTCCACCGCCAGCGCCATCAGCGGACTGAGGATCTCCATCAACTGCGGGTCCTCGGCCAGGCGTGCCTCCCACAGGCTCGCGCGCAGGTCGATGCCGCGGCTGAAGCCTTCGCACCAGCCGGCGGCGGTCAGCGCCGTGCTGCCGTCGTCTTCCTCGACCTCGCCGAGGATCGGCTCGTAGGCGTCACCCTCCAGCTCGACGCCGATCGAGTCGTTGAGTCGTGCCAGCAACTGCAGGATGCGGCTGCCCTGGTCCTCATCGACGAACGGCGCATGCAGCACCTCCGGCAGCCACTCGTCGGGCTTGGCCGGCTCGGGCCCGACCGCCAGCGCGGTCAGCAGGCCGTGCACGCCATCGAGCATCAGCCGGTCCTCGGCGATCTGCGCGCGCAGAAAGTCGTCGAGCTCGTCGAGCTCGTCGTCGTGCAGCGGGGCAGCGGTCGGATGCGGATCGTTCATGCGTCGAGGTCCAGCAGGATGGGCGCGTGGTCGGAGGGACGTTCCCAGCCGCGCGGAGTGCGGTCGATGGCGGCCCCGCGCAGCGCCGGACGCAGCGCGGCGCTGGCGAGGATCAGGTCGATGCGCAGACCGATGTTGCGCCGCCAGGCGCCCTGGCGGTAGTCCCACCAGCTGTAGCGGCCGGGCTCGGCGTCGAACAGCCGGTAGCTGTCGCTGAGTCCCAGCGCCAGCAGGGCGCGCAGCGCATCGCGCTCCGGCGTCGAGCACAGGATCTGCTCGCGCCAGGCGTCGGGATCGTGGACGTCGCGATCGTCGGGCGCGATGTTGAAATCGCCCAGCACGACCAGCCGCGGATGGCGGGCGAGTTCGGCGACGAGGAAATCGCGCAGCGCCGCCAGCCACCGCAGCTTGTAGACGTACTTGTCGCTGTCCACCGCCTGGCCGTTGACCACGTAGACGTTGACCACGCGCAGATCACCCAGCGTCGCCGCCAGCACGCGCCGCTGCGGATCATCGAGACCGGGCAGGTCGGTGACGATCTCGCGCGGTTGCTCGCGCGCCAGCAGGGCGACGCCGTTGTAGGTCTTCTGGCCGGCGAACGCGCAGTGGTAGCCCAGCGCCGCGATCGCCGCATGCGGAAACTTCGCGTCCTCGAGCTTGGTTTCCTGCAGCGCCAGCACGTCGGGCGCCACGTCGCGGCACCACTGCTCGACGTGCGGCAGGCGCACGCCGAGCGAATTGACGTTCCACGAGGCAATCTTCACGCGCGCATTGTACGGCGCGCCCGAGGAACCTCCGAACAAGTCCATCCCCGGATCAGGTCCGGGGTCCGGACGCGGCTACGCCGCATCAAGCACTTGCGTGCTCGATGCGCGGCAAGCCGTCCCCGGCTTGCGGAAGGTCTGAACGTGTTCGGCCCCTAGGCAGCGAGACCGTAGCTTTTCAGCAACGCGTCGGGGCGCGGCGCGCGTCCGCGGAAGGCGACGAAGCTCGCCAGCGCCGGGCGCGATGCGCCGACCGCGAGGATCTCGCGCCGGAAGGCGGCACCACTGGCGCAATCGATCACGCCGGCCTCCTCGAAACGACCGAAGGCATCCGCCGAGAGCAGCTCGGCCCACAGGTAGCTGTAGTACCCGGCCGCGTATCCACCGGCGAAGACATGGGTGAAGGTGTGCGGAAAGCGCTGCCAGGCCGGCGGATGCAATACCGCGACCTCGCGCCGGACCTCCTCCAGCAGCGCCAGCGCGCGAGCGCCGCGCACCGGGTCGTAATCGCGGTGCAGGCGAAAATCGAACAATGCGTATTCGACCTGACGCACCAGATGCAGTCCGGCGTGGAAATGCCGCGCGTCCAGCATGCGCTGGAAGAGTGCCGCCGGCAGCGGCTCGCCCGTCCGGTAGTGACGCGCGAACAGGTCCAGCGCCGGGCGGCTCCAGCCGAAATTCTCCATGAACTGGCTGGGCAGCTCGACCGCGTCCCACTCGACGCCGTCGATGCCGCCGACCGAGGGCAGCTCGACCTCGGTGAGCATGTGGTGCAGGCCGTGTCCGAATTCGTGAAACAGGGTCAACACGTCGTCGTGGCTGAGCAGTGCCGGCGCCTCGGCCGTCGGCGGCGGGAAGTTGCAGGTCAGGAAGGCCACCGGGAGCTGCGCGGCGGCACCATCGCGAAAGCGCGCGCGGCAGACGTCCATCCAGGCGCCGCCGCGCTTGCCGGATCGCGCGTGGAGGTCGACATAGACGCCGGCGACCAGGCTGCCGTCGGCGTCGCGCAGGTCGAAATAGCGCACATCCGGATGCCAGACGTCGACGCCCTCGCGCGGGTCGAGGCGCACGCCGAACAGCCGCGTCGCCAGCGCGAACAGACCATCGATCACGGCAGGCAGCGCAAAGTACGGCTTGAGCTGCTCCTCGTCGAGGTCGTAGCGATGCTTGCGAAGTTTCTCGGCGGCATAGCCGATATCCCAGGGCTCGAGGTTGGGCAGATCCAGCTCGACGGCGGCCCAGGCGCGCAGGTCGTCCAGTTCGCGCTGCGCCACCGGCTTCGCGCGCCGTGCCAGATCGTGCAGGAAGTCGAGCACCGCTGCGGGCGAAGGCGCCATCTTGGTCGCCAGCGATTCCTCGGCGGCATCGGGGAAGCCGAGCAGCTGCGCGGACTCGTGACCCAGCGCGAGGATGCGCTCGATGCGCGCGGAATTGTCGTGATGGCCCGCCTGCGGGCCCTGATCCGAGGCGCGTGTCTGATAGGCCCAGTACACGCGCTCGCGCAATGCCCGATTGTCGGCGTAGGCCAGTACCGCCTGCACGCTGGGCTGCTTGAGGGTGACGAGATAACCCTCGCGCTCCGCCTCGCGCGCATAGGCGCGCAGCACCGCCAGCGCCGAGGGCGGCAGGCCGGCGAGGTCGCGCTCGTCGGTGACGTGCTCGGACCAGTCCTCGGTGGCGTCCAGCAC
>JAGWPB010000012.1 GCA_028870665.1 Lysobacteraceae bacterium | reverse complement strand
CTCGGGACTCGGGACTCGGGACTCGGGACTCGGGACTCGGGACTCGGGACTCGGGACTCGGGACTCGGGACTCGGGACTCGGGACTCGGGACTCGGGACTCGGGAAAAGGCTAAAAATCCGGCATCACTGCACAAGTGCCGGCGGCGCACTTTCCCTGTTCTCGTTCAATCGCTTCGCTTTCAGCCTTCCGCTTTCGATTCGGTGTCTTCGCTCGACCGATTTGCGTTGCTCCGCTTTTATCCGGGCCCCGGGTCCCGAGCCCCGAGTCCCGGCTGCGCCGTATGCAACCGCTTCATCGCCTCGTTGAAATCGCCCGCCACCGCCAGCGGCAGCACGTTGAGTGCGCACGCGATGGCGTCGAGCATGGCCTCCTCGTCGATCGCCGAGGGCCGGCCCAGCACCCACGGCGTCACCTGGTCGCGATGCCCGGGATGGCCGATGCCGAGACGCAGCCGATGGAACCGGCCGTGGTCGAGGTGGGCCATGATGTCGCGCAGCCCGTTCTGGCCGCCGTGTCCGCCATCGAACTTCAGTCGCGCCGTCCCCGGCGGCAAGTCGAGATCGTCGTGTGCGATCAGGCACTCGGCGGGTTCGATCTTCCAGTAGCGCAGCGCGGAGGCGACCGCAATGCCGCTCTTGTTCATGTAAGTGCCCGGCTTGAACAGCCATACCGGATCGCCGCCGATACGCACCCGACAGCTGTCGCCATGCAGCTTGCTGTCGTGCCCGAAACGCACGCCCTCACCCGCCGCCAGCGCATCGGCGAACCAGAACCCGGCGTTGTGCCGGGTTCGGAGATGTTCGACCCCGGGGTTACCGAGACCGACGATCAGGCGCAGGCCGGCCATGCATCACGATGCGCGTGCCGACCCGCCTCAGCGCGGGCCGGCACGCGCAGCCGGCTTACTTCTTGTCGCTCTTGGCCGGCTCGGCCTTGGCCGCCGGCGCGCCTGCCGCCGCGGCCGGAGCTGCGGCCCCCGCCTCGGCCTCGGCAACCGGTGCCGGCTCGACCTCCTCCTTGACTTCCTTGGCCACCGCTACCGCGTGGTCATGCTCCTTGCCGAAGCGCAGTTCGGGAATCTCGACGCCAACGGGCAGCTTGAGGTCCGACATGTGCACGGTCTGCCCCTTGTCCAGCGCCACCAGGTCGACCTCGATGTACTCGGGCAGATGCTTGGGCAGGCAGCTGATCTCGATCTCGTTGAGCTCGTGGGTGATCACGATGCCCGAGATCTTGCCGGCCGGTGACTTCTCCTGGTTGAGGAAGTGCAGCGGCACGCGCAGGCGGATCGCCTTGTTCTCGTCGATGCGCTGGAAGTCCAGATGCAGAACGCGCGGCTTGAACGGATGGCGCTGCAGATCGCGCAGCAGCACCTTCTGCTTCTTGCCGTCGACGCTGAGATCGAGAATGGACGAGAAGAACCACTCGTGGCGGGTGGCCAGGGCCACCGTGTTGTGATCGAGCTGGATGCTCTGCGGCGCCTGCGCGCCGCCGTAGACGATCGCCGGCACCTTGTCCGCGTGACGCAGGCGGCGGCTCGCACCTTTCCCCTCGTCCTTGCGGCTCTGGGCCTCGATTTCGTGGATGGTTGCCATGATGTTGTTGCCTTCTGTTTCAGATGAACCGCCTCACGGCGGCGTGAATGCTCTCCCGCGACCAGGAGAGCGGATTCGTTGCATCGGGACCGGAAACCGGCTCCCGTCCTCGCTTGTCATGTCGAGCGCCAGCGAAGCATCTGGCCGCAGGCCCAAGCATCTCGGCGCGTGAACCCCGGGGTTTGGCCCGGAAACAACGGGCCGCCGGGTGCCGCACGAACTCCAGATCCTTCGCTAAGCTCAGGATGACGCCGAGATTTTCCCGACTCCTGACTCCCTGCGTCCGGCTTTCTATTGCTCGCCCTGCATCAATCCGCGCCCCATCAATCCACGTACAGCGAGCTCACCGACTCGCCGAAGGCGATGCGGCGGATCGTTTCCGCCAGCAGCTCGGCGACGTGCAACTGCCGGATGCGTGCACAGGCGCCGGCCTCGGGGCGCAACGGCACGGTGTCGGTGACCACCAGTTCGTCCAGTGCCGACTTCTCGATATTGCCGACGGCGGGGCCCGACAGCACCGGATGCACGCAGTACGCCACCACCTTGCGTGCGCCGCTTTTCTTCAGCGCCGCCGCCGCCGCGCACAGGGTGCCCGCAGTGTCGACGATGTCATCGACCAGCACGCAGGTCTTGCCGGTGACGTCGCCGATGATGTTCATGACGGTGGCCTCGTTCGGTCGCGGGCGGCGCTTGTCGATGATCGCCAGCTCGGCGTCGTCGAGTCGCTTGGCGATCGCGCGCGCGCGCACCACGCCGCCGACGTCGGGACTGACCACGATCAGGTTGTCCATGCCCTGATGCCGCCAGATGTCGGCCAGCAGCACCGGCGAGGCATAGACGTTGTCCACCGGTATGTCGAAGAAACCCTGGATCTGGTCGGCGTGCAGGTCGACCGTCAGCACCCGATCGCAGTTCGCGGTGCTGAGCATCTTCGCCGCCAGCTTGGCCGTGATCGGCACCCGCGCCGAGCGCGAGCGGCGGTCCTGGCGCGCGTAGCCGAAGTACGGGATCACCGCGGTCACCGTCGCCGCCGAGGCGCGCTTGAGCGCATCGATCAGGACCAGCAATTCCATGAAGTTCTCGGCGGTCGGCGCGCTGGTCGGCTGCAGCACGAACACTTCCTGGCGCCGCACGTTCTCCTCGATCTCGACCTGCACCTCACCGTCGGAGAAGCGCCCGACCTGGGCCTTGCCCAGCGGGATGCCGAGGCGATGGGCGACGTCCTCCGCCAGCTTGCGGTGGGCGTTGCCGGAAAACAGCATCAGGCCGTTGGTGGCATTCACGGATGAACCCTTGTCTAGCGTAGCCGTCGCGAGGAAGAGCGATTGGCTGGGGCGGCAGGACTCGAACCTGCGAATGCGGGAATCAAAATCCCGTGCCTTACCAGCTTGGCGACGCCCCAGCAGAAAATCGCTCGACCGCGAGCGTCAGCGCGGAGATCTCCGCTCCGCGCGCCACCCGGGCCGTGTACTGCACGGGACAGCGAGCGGCGATGTCGGCGGCGTCGGCGTGGCTGCGGGTTTCCAGGAACACGCTGCCGCCGCTGCCGGACAATCGCGCCGGGCCCGAACCCGCCAGCCAGCTCATCGCCATCGCCACCGCAGGATGGCGCGCACGCACGACCGGCTCGAAGGCGTTGCCCGTCACCATCCCGTCAAGAAAGCGGGGAATTGTCTCTTCCGCGGCATTGCGTGTCAATTCAGGCGCTTGGAAAAGCGGCGCGGTGGCGACGTGCACGCCGGGGTCGAGCAGTACGTACCAGCGTGGCGGCAGCACAATCGGGGTCAACACCTCGCCGATGCCTTCGGCCCACGCATTGTGCCCGCGCACGAACACCGGCACGTCGGCACCAAGGTGCAACCCCAGCGCGGCCAGGGCGTCATCATCCAGCCCGCAGCCCCAGATCCGATTGAGCGCGACCAGCGTCGTGGCGGCATCGGAACTGCCGCCGCCGAGCCCGGCGCCGACCGGGATCCGCTTGTCCACCGCGATCTCGACGCCGAGCGGGCAGCCGGTCGCGACCTTGAGCGCCCGCGCCGCGCGCACCGCGAGGTCGTCGTCCGCGGCGATTCCCTGCGCGCCGGCGACGCGCACGATCGCACCGTCGGCACGCGGGCGCAGGCGCACGCTGTCACCCCAGTCGAGCAGGCGAAACACCGTCTGCAGCCGGTGATAGCCGTCGGCGCGGCGGCCGAGGATATGCAGAAACAGATTGAGCTTGGCCGGGGCCGGCCAGAGCGTCCACGCCGGCGCGGTCACGGCAGCTCCCAGTGCTCCACGTACAGACGCACGCTGTAGGGCGGCTTGCGCGCGAAGATGGCACGCGGCAACACCGGCACCCGCGCGCGATCCCAGTCGCGATACTCGACATGCCAGCCGTCCTGGTCGAGGCTGGCCGGCAGCCCGTCGGCGGCGAACGCCAGCTGCGCCGCACTGCCGGGCGCGCGCAGGCCCATCGCCCAGGCATGCAGATCGGCCAGCGGCAGATGCCAGCCGAGCTGGGCGGCCAGCAGGCTTTCGGCATCGGCCGCACACAACGGCTGCGGTTTCAGCCCCTGCAGACAGGCGCCATCCGGACCGCTGCGGAGACGAAAGCTGCGACCGGTAATCGGTGCACGCACGGTGAAATCCAGCGCGGCCCCGTCTTGCTTCCAGGTGAAGCCGCCGCTGCCGCCGTCGCGGCCGTCGCTGACACCGATGCGACCGTCCAGCGTGAAGTGCGTGATGCCGGCCAGTGCCCGCTCGCGCGCGGCTTGCGCGGCCAGTTCGCCCGCCGTTCCAGGCGTCGTGCGCACCGGCAACGGCGCGCACGCGGTCAGCGCCAGCAGCAGCGCCGCAACGACAACGCTCAGACGACGACCGCTCATGTGCCCCAGCGCCGCTGCAACGCGTGCACACTGCGGCTGTGCGGATCGATCCTCTGTGCCTGCATCAGCACCGCACGCGCCTCGGCGCGGCGGCCCTGCGCCCACAGCACCGCGGCCAGATGCGCGCCGATCTCGGCGTCCTTGCTCTTGTCCCAGGCCTTGCGCAGGCTGCGCTCGGATTCAGCGAGGCGGCCGAGACGAAACTGCACCCAGCCCCAGGAATCGGTGATCGCCGGATCATCGGGACGGGATCGATGGGCGGCGGCGACCAGCCTCTCGGCTTCGGCCAGGTCGCGCCCGGCGTCGGCGAGGGTGAAGCCGAGCGCGTTCATGGCGTTGATATCATCGGGTTTCAGTTTCAGCACGCGACTCAGGTCGGCCACCGCCAGATCCAGCGCACCGGCCTCGGCCGCCGCCACGCCGCGCGCATACAGCAGGGCCGGATCGTCGGGTGACCGCTGCAACGCGCGTCCGTAGACCGCCACCGCTTCGGCATAGCGTCGCGCGCGCACGTCGAGTTCCGCCTCGAGCATCAGCAGCTTGAGGGACGCCTTGGGCGCGTCGGCATAATCGGTCTGCAGGCCGTGCAGCAGGGTTTGCGCCTGCTGCGGACGGCCCAGTTCCGACAGCAGCACCACGCGGCGCACCGCGGCATCGAAGCCATGCGCATCCTCATCCCCCACCTGGGCATACCAGTCGAGCGCAGACTGGCGCCGACCGAGCAGTTCGGCCAACTGGCCGAGCAGAAACAGATTGGGCCTGCGCGCGGCGACCGGCGCGCGGCCCAGTTGGGCATAGATCGCCGCCAGCGCCTTGCGATCGTCGGCCCGCGCGGCGTATGCCGCACGCGCCGCGTAGGTATCGGCGTCCTGCGGGGGCTGCGCCAGCAGCCGCTGCGCGGCTGTGTTGTCGCCCCGCGCGGACAGTAGACCGGCCATGGCCATGCGCAACGGGATACTGCGCGGATGCCGCGCCAGTCCGGCACGCAACGTGGCCTCCGCAGCCCGGGCATCGCCTGCCTGTTGCGCCATCTGCGCCGACCAGCCGAAGCTGGCAGCGCTGCCGAAACGTGTCAGCGTCGCGGCGGCAAGGCGCCGGGCCCAGATCCGCCGGCCGAGCTGCGCGCCCAGCTGGCTGGCCGCCAGCCAGACCGCGCCGTCATTACCGGGCAACCGTGCCGGGGTCGCGAGGTGTTCGAGCACCACGCCGGCCAACGCCGGGTCGCGCGCCGCGGCCAGTACCCGCAGTGCATCGCGCCAGGCATTGCTTCCGCCGACGGCGATCACCGCATCGAGTTGGCGCTCGGCGGCGGCGCGATCGCCCTGGTCGAGCGCCAGCTGAGCGCGCGCCGCAGCCAGCGGGCCCGGCGCGGCGCCCAGCGCCTGCCAGCGCGCCAGCATCTGTGTCGCCAGCGGCGCGTCGTGCACGGCCACCGCCAGTGCCACGGCCCGTCCGGCCAGCGCCGGGTCAGCTGAAAGCGACGCCGCGCGCGCCGTCGCCGCGGCCGCGGTCCTGAGGTCGTTGCGCGCCAACGCGAACTCGGCCTGCAACAGATCGGCCGCGATCGGCTGCCCCGGCCCGGGTGCCAGCGCGACGCGCGCCAACGGCTGCGGCACGGGCGTCGGGGTATGCTGCACAGGGCGCCGCGGCGCCTGCGCACAACCGGCCAGCATGGCCAACGCCAGTGCCGCGGCCACAAATTGCCGCATGTGCTTGATCTTGCAAGGTGCAGTCCGCACAATTTCCACCGTGATCCTGCCCCGCGCGTGATGCCGAAAGCCGGCCGACGCCGGTCCCCGTGAGCTTAGCCGATCGTCGCCCGCGCGCCCTCATGCCTCTGATTGCCCTCGGGCTCAACCATCTGTCCGCTCCGATCGACCTGCGCGAGCAGGTCGCGTTCGACAGCGACAGCGCACCGCAGGCGCTGGCCGAACTGACCCGTCTGGACGGCGTGGACGAGGCGCTGATCCTGTCGACCTGCAACCGCACCGAGCTTTACTGCAGTGTCGCCGCCGGCGCCGAGGCGGCCCCTCTGCGCTGGCTGCACCAGCACTACGACCTGCCGGGCGGACGGCTCGACGAGTTCCTCTACCGCCACGAGGAAAGCGAGGCGGTGCGGCACATGTTCCGCGTCGCCACCGGCCTCGACTCGATGGTGCTGGGCGAGCCGCAGATCCTCGGCCAAGTCAAGGACGCCTATCGACTGGCGCGTCAGGCGCATACCCTGCAGGCACCGATGGAGCGCCTGCTGCAGAACACCTTCGCGGTGGCCAAGCGCGTGCGCACCGACACCCGCATCGGCGCGCATCCGGTGTCGGTCGCCTTCACCGCGGTGCGTCTGGTCGAACGCCTGTTCACGGATCTGCGCGGCGCCACCGTCTTGCTGGTCGGCGCCGGGGAAACGATCGAACTGGCCGCACGACACCTGGTCGACAAGCGCGTGCCGCGCCTGCTGGTGGCCAACCGCACCCTCGAGAACGCACAGGCACTGGCGACCCGCATCGGCGGCTACGCGGTGACCCTGGCCGACCTGCCGCAGCACCTGGCCGAGGCCGACATCGTCATCAGCTCCACGGCCAGCCGCACACCGGTGATCACGCGCGCGATGGTCGCGGCGGCGATCGCCCGACGCCGGCATCGGCCGATGTTCCTGCTCGACATCGCGGTACCGCGCGACATCGAGGCCGAGGTGGCCGATCTGCAGGACGTCTTCCTGTACAGCATCGACGACCTGCGCCAGGTGATCGACGCCGGCCTGCGCTCGCGCGAGGCGGCGGCGCGCGAAGCCGAGGCGATCATCGACCTGCAAGTCGAGCACTACATGGCCTGGCGCCGCGCGCTGACCGTGGACAACCCGATCGTCGCGCTGCGCACCCGCGCCGAGGCACAGCGCGACGAGGTGCTGGCCAAGGCGCGCGCCCTGATCGCGGCCGGCAGGAGCCCCGACGAAGCCATGACCTATCTCGCCAACACCCTGACCAGCAAGCTGCTGCACGCGCCCAGCGCGCGCCTGCGCGAAGCCGCGCTGAAAGGCGAATCGGACCTGCTGCATGCCGCCGGCCGCCTGTACGGCCTCGGCACGCACGACGACACGCCATGATTGCCGGGCTGTGGCACAAGCTCGCAGCACTGGCCGAGCGTCATCAGGAGATCGGACTGCTGCTGGGCGAGGCCGATGCCGCCACCGACCCGGCGCGCTGGAAGGCGCTCAACCGCGAATACGTCCAGCTGCAGCCGCTGGCCGATGCGCTGGCAGCACATGCCGCCGTCGAGCGCGAGCGGGCCGGCGCGCGCGAGCTGGCTGCCGATCCCGAGTTCACCGAACTGGCGGCACAGGACGAACAGCGCCTGGCTGCACGTCTTGCGGCGATCGAGGCCGAGCTGGAAACCCTGCTGCTGCCGCGCGATCCCTGCGACGACGCCAACCTGTTTCTCGAAGTGCGCGCCGGCACCGGCGGCGACGAGGCCGCGCTGTTCGCCGGCGACCTGCTGCGCATGTACCTGCGCTACGCCGAACGCCAAGGCTGGCGTACCGAGATCGTCAACGCCAGCCCCGGCGAGCACGGCGGCTACAAGGAGGTGGTCGCGCGCATCGAGGGTCGTGGCGCGTACTCCAAGCTGCGCTTCGAGTCCGGAACCCATCGCGTGCAACGGGTGCCGGCGACCGAGTCGCAGGGCCGCATCCACACCTCGGCGGCGACGGTGGCGATCCTGCCCGAACTGCCGGCAGTGAACGCCATCGAACTGCGCGATGCCGATCTGCGCATCGACACCTTCCGCGCTTCCGGTGCCGGCGGCCAGCACGTCAACAAGACCGATTCGGCGATCCGCATCACCCACCTGCCCAGCGGCATCGTGGTCGAGTGCCAGGACGAGCGCAGCCAGCACAAGAATCGCGCCCGCGCACTGGCGCTGCTGCAGGCGCGCCTGCTCGACGAGCAGCGCGCCAAGCAGACCGCGGCGCAGGCGCAATCGCGGCGGCTTCAGGTCGGCTCCGGCGACCGCAGCCAGCGCATCCGCACCTACAACTTTCCGCAGGGCCGCATCACCGATCACCGCGTCGGCCTGACCCTGCACCGGCTGCCGGAGGTGCTCGACGGCGACCTCGACGAGCTGATCGGCACGCTGGCGCGCGAGCACCAGGCCGACGAGCTCAAGCTGCTGACGGAGCAGCCATGAACGCGACGATCCGGACCGCCGTCGCCGCCGACCTCGATGCCGTCGCGCCGCTGTTCGACGCCTATCGCCAGTTCTACGGCCAGCCCGCCGATCCCGCGCGGGCGCGGGCCTTCATCGGCGAACGCCTGCGCCGCGGCGATGCGGTGATCCTGCTGGCGCTGCGCGACGGCACCGCGGCCGGCTTCGCCCAGCTGTATCCGCTGTTCAGCTCGGTGCGCACCGGGCGCATCTGGCAACTCAACGATCTCTACGTGGCGCCGTCGGCGCGCCGGCACGGCGTCGGCCGCGCGCTGCTCGCTGCTGCGCGCGATCACGCCGCGGCCAGCGGTGCGCTGGGCCTGCAGCTGGAAACCCAGCGCAGCAACACCGCGGCGCAGCGCCTGTACGCAGCCCACGGCTGGCAGCGCGACGACAGCAGCCACGTGTACACGCTGACGGTCTGACCCGCGCATGCAGGCCACCGACCGCGCAGCGCCGATCGCCCAGCTGCTGGCCAGCGGCCGCGCGGCCGAAGCCGAAATCGCGGTGCGCGCACTGCGCACGCGCCATCCCGAGGACGCCGAGCTGGCACGCCTGCACGGTGTCGCCCTGCTGCTGACCGGCCGCGCCGCCGACGCCGTCGCGGTGCTCGAACGCGGCGCCCGGCTGGCGCCGCGCAGCGCCGCGGTGTTCTGCAATCTGGCCAGCGCACGGCTGGCGCTGGACGACGCCGCGGGCGCGATTGCGGCCGTCGAGCAGGCCCTGGCGCTGGCACCCGGCTATCCGCCGGCACTCAATCTGCTCGGCAACGCGCGGCGCGCCGCCGGCGATCTCGACGGCGCGCGCGCGGCCTACCTCGAGGCGCTGGCGGCGACGCCGCAGACCGCGGGCGGCGCCATCAATCTGGCCGCGATCGAACTCGAACTCGGCGCCGCAGCCGATGCCGAAATGCGCGCACGCGGCGCGCTGGCGAGTCCGGAGGCACCGGTCGACGGCTGGCTGCTGCTCGGCCACGCGCTGGCCGCGCAGGGCCGCCATGCTGACGCCGAGGCGGCCTACGCCGAAGGGGCGCGGCGCGCGCCGCAAGACGCTCGGTTCGCCTACCAGACCGGCCTGATGCGCGACGAACAGGGTCGCTGCGAGGCCGCTGCGGCCGCTTACGCGACGGCGCTGGCACTCGACCCCGATGACGGTCGTGCCCTCGGCCAGCTGGTCTTCACGCGTCGCCAGTGCGTCGACCTGGCCGGGTTGGACGCGTTGACGACGCGATTGCACGCGCACGTCGCCGCCGGTCGCGGCGGGGTGTCGCCGTTCGCCTTCCTCGCCGAGGACGGCGACGCCGCCGCGCAGCTCGCCTGCGCGCGCCTCGAAGCGGCGCGCGTCGAGGCCGCGGCGATGGCACGCCGTGCCCGGCTGGGCTGGCAGCACGCGCCGCGCGCCGTCCACGCGCCGCTGCGCGTGGGCTTCGTCGCCAACGGCTTTCATCAGCACGCGACCGCGATGCTGACCGTGGCGTTCTTCGAGGCGCTGCGTGAGCTGCTGCCGCACATCGCGCTTTACGCCACCAGCCGCGACGACGGCAGCGCCTGGCGCGCGCGGCTCGCCGCGGCCGCACACACGTTTCGCGACGCCAGCGCGCAGACCGCCGAGGCGCTGGCGCGGACCATCCGTGAGGACGCCATCGAGATCCTGATCGATCTCGACGGCTGGTGCGGCGGCGGCCGCCCGCAGACTTTCGCGCTGCGCCCGGCACCACTGCAGGTGAACTGGCTAGCCTACCCCGGCAGCTCCGGCGCGCCGTGGATGGATTACCTGATCGCCGACCGCTTCGTGCTGCCGGCCGCTCTGCGCCCACACGTCAGCGAAGCGGTGGCGTATCTGCCCCGCTGCTACCAGCCCAGCGATCCGACGCGGGTGCCGGTCGCGCCGCCGCCGCGCACCGTGCTCGGTCTGCCGGACGCAACCGTGGTCTACGCCTGCTTCAACAACACCTTCAAGCTCAACAACGTCACACTCGCGCGCTTCGCCGCGGTGTTGCGCGCGGTACCGCACAGCGTGCTGTGGCTGTTGGACGCCGGCGCGCCGGTCAACGCACGCCTGCGCGCGATCCTCGCCACCGCGGGCGTCGACCCCGTGCGCGTGGTCTTCGCCGCGCGCCGCGCGCATGCCGAGTACCTGGGCCTGTACGCACACGCCGACCTGTTCCTCGACAGCCACCCCTACAACGCCCACACCACCGCCAGCGACGCGCTGTGGGCCGGCTGCCCGGTGCTGACCGCGCCTGGCGCGACCTTCGCCGCGCGCGTCGCCGGCAGTCTCAACCATCATCTCGGTCTCGATGCGCTCAACGCCGCCGATGACGCGGCGTACGTGGCCACCGCGATCCGCCTCGGACACGATGCCGTCGCGCGCACCGCGCTGCACGCCCGCCTGGCCGGCCTGCGCGCGTCTTCGCCGCTGTTCGACATGCGCGGTTGCGCCGGCGATTTCGCCGCCCTGCTGCAGCGCATGGCGCAGCGCCATCGCGCCGGACTTGCCGCAAGCGATATCGGCTGACAGACCCTCCGCGCCTCGGGTGCGGTGCATCAAGATGCTGCCCGCTGCCGGTCATCCGCTGCCGATTGCCGCGACCTCCCAGTTCGGCGCAATATTACGATTCGTAATGTTGCAACCAACCAAGGGGATTCGTCATGCGCATTCATCGCACTCTGCGTTTTGCCGTCATCGCCAGCCTGCTCGTGAGCGGCACGGCCTGGGCATCATCCGATTACCTACTGCAGATCGAGGACCTCAAGGACGGCGCCGCAATCAAGGGCCCGCCGCTGGAGGTGATGTCGTTTTCCTTCGGCGCCAGCCAACCCAGTGCCGTGGGCAACGGCTCGCTCAGCGCCGGTCGCATGGCCTCTGCCCGCCACAACAAGACCGGCCACGTCACCCTGATGAAGCGCGAGGCCGCACCGGGCGCGATGCAACCCGGATCCTCGCCGGCAGCCATCGGCGACGTCGATGGTGACGGCATGACCGCTGCCATGACGCCGCGCTCGTCCGGCCCCGGCGCCATCACCCTGCATGTGGACGGGTCACCGGCGCAGGTCGCGGCACGCCAGGCCAGCGTCTGCGCGCAGGGCAAGCACTTTCCGCACGCCACGCTCAGCGGCAAGGGCAAGACCTGGGTGCTGAGCGATGTGATGGTGTCGTCGTGCGCGGTGGCGGATGGCCAGCAGGCGGTATCGCTCAGCTATCAGAAGATCGAGATGCGGTAAGCGGCATAACACATCACCGCAGTCGACACCGCCTTGCGACGCGGCTGAGTTCAATCGTTGGGCTGTGAAATACTTACTGCGAGGAGGGCCATATCATGGGTCGTACTCTTGCTTTGCTGTATGGGGCAGTTTGCTATTTGATCTTTTTCGTCACATTTCTCTACGCGATTGGATTCGTCGGTAATCTGGTTGTGCCGAAGTCCATAGATTCGGGCACAACGGGCTCGCTCGGTCAAGCGATGCTGATCGACGTGCTATTGCTCGGCATCTTCGCTGTCCAGCACAGTGTCATGGCGCGGCCGGCCTTCAAGCGTTGGTGGACACACTTCGTCCCGCAGGCAGTTGAGCGCAGCACTTATGTGTTGCTGTCAAGCCTCGCGCTGATTCTGCTCTACTGGCAGTGGCAGCCGATGAATGGTGTGGTTTGGGACGTCGAAAACATAGCGGCGCGCAATGTCTTGTGGGCGCTCTTCTGGGCAGGCTGGGTGATTGTGCTGGTCGGCACATTCCTGATTAATCACTTCGATCTGTTCGGCCTGCGACAGGTCTACCTGTACATGAAAGGCCAAGAGTACACCCATATCGCTTTCAGAACGCCGTTTCTCTACAAATTGGTGCGGCACCCGATCATGCTGGGATTCATTGTCGCCTTTTGGGCGACGCCCCGCATGTCGGTCGCCCATCTGTTCTTCTCCGCCGTCACGACAGCTTATATCCTGATCGCCCTTCAGCTCGAGGAGCGCGATCTGGTGAGCTTTCACGGCGCTGCGTACGAGGAGTATCGGCGGCGGGTTTCGATGATCCTCCCGCTCCCCAGGAAAAAGTGAGCAACCAACCGAACCAACCCAGTCAACACCGGCGTCATGACAGCGGCACACCGCTGTCACGGCGCCGGTTCCTGGAAACATCAAGCACTACAAGCCGCCTGGGTTGCGGCAGATCGCAGTGAAATCCACTGCAACCTGCACAAGGAGATGACCATGCCCAAGTATGTAATCGAACGTGATATTCCAGGCGTGGGAAAACTGACCGCCACCGATCTTCAGGGGATATCCGCAAAATCCTGCGGCGTCCTGCAGGAGCTTGGACCGTCGATACAATGGGTCGAGAGCTACGTGACCAATGACAAAATCTATTGCGTATATATCGCACCGAATGAAGCCCTGGTCCGGGAGCATGCGCGCCAGGGCGGCTTTCCGGCCAACAAGGTTTCAGAGGTCAAGACGGTCATTGACCCAACCACCGCAGAGTGAGATCGTCGCCCAGCAGGTGGTTCAAGTCCCGTTTGCAAAGTCGGCATCTTGAGCGGCGCGGCGGCTGGCATCATCGAAATTCAAACCTCACCCGCCGCGGCCGCGGAACGGCAAATGCTCTCGATCCGCGCCACAGGCGGGCCGGTTAGCAGCCCATGTTCGAGCGCGTCGAGCGCCTCAACTCGCACCGCGCCAGCACCCACCCCGACGGTCTCTATCGGACGCGCATGCCCATGAGCGATCTGCATTACGCCGAACATCTCGAACAGCTGCAGGCCGAACTGCTGCGCGTGCAGCGCTGGGTGATGGAAACCGGCCAGCGCCTGCTGGTGCTGTTCGAGGGGCGCGACGCCGCCGGCAAGGGCGGCACCATCAAGGCGATCACCGAGCACCTCAATACCCGCGGCTACCGCATCGTCGCCCTGCCCAAGCCCAGCGAGCACGAGGCCGGGCAGTGGTATTTCCAGCGCTACGTGCGCCACCTGCCGTCGGCCGGCGAGATCGTCCTGTTCGACCGCAGCTGGTACAACCGCGCGGTCGTCGAGCCGGCGCTGGGCTTCTGCACCAGGAGCCAGCACCGGCAGTTCCTGCACGACTGTCCGCGCTTCGAGAAGCTGCTGACCGACGACGGCATCCTGCTGTTCAAGTACTGGCTGGCCGTCGACCAGAAGGAGCAGGAACGGCGTTTCCGCGCCCGCGCCGACGATCCGCTCAAGCGCTGGAAGCTGTCTCCGGTCGACATCGCATCGCGGCGCCAATACGCCCAGTTCGGCCGTTTGCGCAACACGATGCTCAACAAGACCCATGCGCGGCACGCGCCCTGGTTTGCGGTCGACTACAACGACCAGAAGCGCGGGCGGCTCAACCTCATCTCGCATCTGATCGAGCAGCTGCCGCACACGCGCCCGCTGCAACCATGCATCGCGCTGCCGCGATTGCGCGGAAAGCTCGAGCGCGAACGGCTGGCGGATGGGTCGTACTGGATCAGGGAACAATATTGAGCCCTGCCGCCTCCCCCTCGGGTTGAAACGGCGCGTCAGCGAATCGCGAACCCATCGGACCCGTCCGCATCGGCCTCGGAACGGCGCACCTCCGCGACCCGCGCCGCCGGCGGTCCGATGCGCAGCCAGCGCTCGAGCGCATCCAGCGCTGCCGACTCGCCGACGGCCAGCACCTCGACGCGGCCATCGAAAAGATTTTTCGCGTAGCCGGCCAGACCCAGGCGCTGCGCCTCATGGCGGGCATGGGCGCGAAAGCCCACGCCCTGCACGTGACCGCGGATCAGGAAGCGTGCGGCCTCCACTCCGGCGCCCTAGCCCGTGCCGGCGCCGATGATGGCCTGCAAGGTGGCCGGGGTCACCGGGCCGACGAACTTTTTGGCGACGCGGCCATCGGGCGCGATCAGGTAGGTCGTCGGCAGGCCCTGCGGAGTGGCGAAGTCCTTGGGCGGATGATCGACGTCGACGATGCTGACCGGATACGACACCGGATGCTTTTTCAGAAAGGCACGCAGATCGGCGGGAGTGACGTCGTCGTAGGCCAGGCCGATCGCGGCGACATCCTTGCCGTGTGCGGCGACGTAGCCAGACAGCGCCGGCATCTCGCCGAGGCAGGGCGTGCACCAGGTCGCCCAGAAGTTGACGATCACCCACTTGCCGCGCTCGGCGGAGAGATCGAAGGGCTTGCCGTCGAGGGTGGTGACACGCAACGCCGGCTGCGCCACGTCGCCGGCATGGACCGGCAAGACGGCGAGCAGCAGCAGGGCGAACAGGATGCGGATCGGTTTCATCGCGAAGGCTCCGGGGCGGAAGGCGGAAGCGTCGCGCCGGGGTTCAGCACCGCCAGCGTCAGCTGCAGATTCTCGCGCAGGCCGCGTGCATGTTGCGCGAGGACCGCAGCCAGGCCGGGCGGCAATCCGTGCGCGGCGTTGGCGACCGCTTCGGCACTGGTGCTGAGGCGGTAATGGCCCGCCTCGTACAGTTCGTCCAGCGTCATGCTGTCCAGCGCGCGCGCCAGCACCCAGTCGCCGCGCTCGGTGCGGCGCACAGCGACCGTGCGCTGCAGATCGAGCAGATAGCGCTGCAGCAGGTCGTCGTCGAGGAACGGCTCGACCGCCAGCAGCGTCGCCGCCGACAGCGCCGCGCCCTGACGCTGCGCCACGGCGAAGCGTGCCAGCACGCGCAGCAGGCCGATGAACTCGCAGCCCGGCGGCAGACGCGCCGCCTGCGGGCAATAGCGATACGCCGCCAGCGACGCCGCCAGCGAAGCACCCAGCAGCACGATCACCCACGACAGGTAGACCCAGACCAGGAAGATCGGCAGTACCGCCAGCGCGCCATAGATCTGGCCGTATGCGGCGTAGGTCACGTAGAGACCGAAACCGAATTTGGCCAGCTCGAACAGCAGCGCCGCAACCAGCGCACCCAGCGCGGCATGCCGCCAGGCGACGACGCGGTTGGGAATCAGGATGTACATGCCGAACAGGCCGACCCAAGTGATCAGGAACGGCAGCAGGCCGAGCAGGCGCGCGCGCAGCGCGAACTGCGCATCGGCGTGATGCAGCAGCGGCAGCGCGAACAGGTACGAGGTCAACGCCAGGCCGCCGACGACCAGCATCGGACCCAGCGTCAGCGCGGTCCAGTACATCAGGAAACGCGCCGTGTTGCGGCGCTGCGCCGCCACCCGCCAGATGCGATTGAAGCGGCCCTCGATGCTGGTCATCATCAGGATTGCGCTGATCAGCAGGGCGGCGATGCCGACCACGGTCATGCGACTGGCATTGGCGGCGAAGCGTTGCAGGTAGTCCTGCACGGTGGCGCCGGCGGACGGCACGAAGTTGCTGAACACGAAGCCGGATATCTGCTGCGTCCACAGGGCAAACACCGGAAACATCGACAGGATGCCGAACGCCGCCGCCAGCAACGGCACCAGCGCGAACACCGTGGTGTAGGACAGCGCGCCGGCAGTCTCGAAGCAGCGGTCGTCGAGAAAGCGCCGCCCGACGAAGCGGACGAACGACTGCAGGCGGTCGCGGTCGAAGCGCATGGGCATGGCGGCGATGGGCGACAATGGCGCGCGACGGAGACGGCAGACTAATCGATCCGGCTGCGCACCCCAACCACATGACGCCAACGAGCGAGACCCGATGAGCTGCGAAATCCTGGTGCTGTATTACAGCCGCAGCGGCCACACCGCGCAGATGGCGCGACTGGTCGCACGCGGCGTCGAAGAGGTTCCAGGCTGCACGGCGCGACTGCGCCAGGTGCCGCCGGTGGCGCCGGTCACCGAAACCGCCGCGCCGCCGGTGCCCGAGGATGGCGCGCCCTATGCCGTCCGCGACGACCTCGCTGCCTGCGCCGGGCTGGCGCTGGGCAGCCCGACGCGCTTCGGCAACATGGCCGCGCCGCTCAAGCACTTTCTCGACGGCACCGGCGCGGAATGGGCATCCGGCACTCTGGTCGGCAAGCCGGCCGCCGTGTTCACCGCCACCTCGACCATGCACGGCGGTCAGGAATCCACCCTGCTGTCGATGATGCTGCCGCTGCTGCATCACGGCATGCTGATCGTGGGTCTGCCTTACACCGAACCTGCGCTGACCGCGACCTCCAGCGGCGGCACGCCCTACGGTGCCAGTCACGTCACCGGCGCGCGGGGTGAACATGCGATCAGCGCGGACGAACGCACGCTGGCACGCACGCTGGGCCGGCGGCTTGCCGAAGTGACATGCAAGCTGGCGATCGGCCCATGAACCTGCGCCGGATGGCCTTCGCCGCCTGGGCGCTGCTGGCGGTACTGCAGGTCGCCTGGCACGGCCTGCTGCTGCCGCCGACGCGGATGCCGGTCGTCATCGCGCTGGGCTTCAGCCTGCTGCCGCTGGCGCTGCCGCTGCTGGCCATGCGTCGCCCGCAACGCGCGCTGTTCTGGGCCGGGCTGGTGTCGCTGCTGTATTTCAGCCATGGCGTGATGGAAGCCTGGAGCGCTCCCGCCGAGCGCGGCCCGGCGCTGGTCGAGATCGCCCTCAGCGTGCTGCTGATCGCCGCCCTCGGCATCGATGCCCGCCGGAACCGCCGCCGCGCGGACGTATAATCGCCGCTCCGATCACGCGCCGCTGGCCATGAGCTTCCTGCAGGACCCGCCGCAGTTGCCCGATCCCTGGCGCAGCGACCGCGTCCTGCGCGGCTGGCTGGATTGGCGACTGGCGCCTGCGCGCCGGGCCGGGCTGGTGCCGCACCTCGAGGCTCTGGCCGCGCATGCGCTGGCGGCCTACCGTGAGCAGCAGATCACACCGCACCGCGAGCCGGTCCTGACCCAGTGGGACGCATGGGGGGCGCGCGTCGATCGCATCGCGCTGACCGCGGCCTGGGAGTGCGGCCCCGCCATCACCACGCGCCACGGCCTGCTCTGGGCCGGGCACCAGGACAACGTCGACGGCGGCGCGCGCGCCGATCAGTTCGCACGCGTGTATCTGTATCACTGTGCCAGCGAGTTCCATACCTGCCCGCTGGCGATGACCGACGGTGCCATCGCGGCGCTCGAGGCCTGCGGTGAGCGCGCGCTGCTCGAACGCGTGCTGCCGCGCTACCTCAGCCGCGACCCGGCGACACTGTGGCTGTCGGGCCAGTGGATGACCGAGACGCCCGGCGGCTCCGACGTGGCGCACAGCGAAACGGTCGCCCGTCGCGACAGCAGCGGCCAGTGGCGGCTGTACGGACGCAAGTGGTTCAGCTCGGCGGTGGTCGGCGAGGCCGCGCTGGCACTGGCTCGGCCCGAGGGTGCAGGCGACGGCGGCAGCGCGCTGGGGCTGTTCCATGCCGAGACGCGTGACGCCGCGGGAAACTGGAGCTGCCTGCGCATACAGCGGCTCAAGGGCAAGCTGGGCACGCGCGAGCTGCCCACTGCCGAGATCGAACTCGACGGTGTACCGGCGTGGCCGCTGGGCGAACCCGCGCACGGCGTGCGCAAGATCGCGCCAATGCTCAACGTCACCCGCCTGTGGAGCACGCTGGGCGCGCTGGCGACCGCGCGCCGCGCGCTGGCGCTGGCCGGGGACTACGCGACGCGACGGCAGGCTTTCGGCCGCGAACTGGCCGCGCAGCCGCTGCATCGCGAAACCCTGGCCGACATCGCCTGTGCGTTCGAGGCGGCGTTCCATCTCGCCTTCCATGCCGCGCTGCTGCTCGGACGCGTCGAGGCCGGCGTCGCCGCGCCCGACGAGACGGCCGCGTTGCGCCTGCTGATCCCGCTGGCCAAGCT
Source organism: Lysobacteraceae bacterium (assembly GCA_028870665.1). Lineage (GTDB taxonomy): Bacteria > Pseudomonadota > Gammaproteobacteria > Xanthomonadales > Rhodanobacteraceae > Metallibacterium. Next base: position 31,421 of record JAGWPB010000012.1, on the reverse strand, counting down.
CTGGGTCAGCAAGTTGTCGGTGAGCCTGGTGTCGGAATGCCTCGAGGCTTTCGGCGGAGCCGGCTACATCGAGGACACCGGACTGCCGCAGCTGCTGCGCGACGTGCAGGTGTTTCCGATCTGGGAGGGCACTACCAACGTGCTGGCGCTGGACCTGCTGCGTGCGCTGGGCCGGCACGGCCTGGCGCCGCTGCGCGCCGCGCTGACACCGGCGTCAGCCGCAACCGATCCGGTGCCGACGCAGACGGTGCGCGGCGCATTCGACGCGGCCGAGCGCTGGCTGGACGCGAACGCCGGCGACCGCGATCGCCTCGAGGCCGGCGCACGCCGCCTCGGCTTCACCCTTGCGCGCACCTGCGCCGCGGCGCTGCTGGCCGAGCATGCGGTGTGGTCGGGCCGTCGCGGCGATGCGCGGCCGGCCATCGCATTGACGCGCTTCCTCGCCCGCGGCCTCGATCGCCTGCCGGGCGCGCACGCCGACGGCGGCGCCTTGCTCACCGGCCTGCTTTCCCGCGACGCCGGCTGATGCCCGCATCCACCCCTTCGACTCGCCCCGACGGACAGCCCATGGACCAGCTCTGCATCATCACCACTGGTGGCACCATCGACAAGATCTACTTCGACGACAAGTCCGACTACCAGATCGGCGCGCCGCAGATCGGCGAGATCCTGGCCCAGATCGGCGTCGCCTTCCGCTTCGAGGTGATCCCGATCCTGCGCAAGGACAGCCTGCACCTGACCGACGCCGATCGCCGCCTGGTGCGCGACGCGATCGCGCGCCAGCCGCAACGGCACGTGCTGGTGACCCACGGCACCGACACCATGGTCGAGACCGCGCAGGCGCTGGCCGGGCTGGGCGACAAGGTGATCGTGCTGACCGGCGCGCTGAATCCGGCGCGCTTCACCGGCTCGGACGCGGTGTTCAACATCGGCTGCGCGGTCGGCGCGGTGCAGGCGCTGCCGGCCGGCGTGTGGATCGCCATGAACGGCCGCGTCTGGGATCCGGCCGGGGTGCGCAAGAACCGCGCGGCCAATCGTTTCGAAGCCAGCGCCTGAAGCGGTCGCGGCGCGACGCAAGCCGCAAAAAAAACCCGGCCGTCTGGCGACGGCCGGGCCCCGACGTTGCAGCGTGTGTCACGCCGACCCCCCGGTCAGCGGCCCCGACGCTGCGCTGATTGCAAACTTTCGTCAACCGCGAACGCGCGGGAATGTGATGCCGTTCGCTCTGCACCCGGGCCAGGTCAGAGCATGCCGGTTTCGAGCTTGGCGGCGTCCGACATCATCGACTGGTTCCAGGGCGGCTCGAACACCAGATCGACATCGGCCTCGGCGACGGTCGGAATCAGCTCCAGCTTGCTGCGCACATCGTCGACCAGGATGTCACCCATGCCGCAGCCCGGCGCGGTCAGCGTCATCTTCACCCAGACCTTGCGCGCGCCATCGGCGCGACGCTCCAGATTGACGTCGTAGACCAGGCCCAGTTCGACCACATTGATCGGGATTTCCGGGTCATAGCAGGTACGCAGCTGGTCCCAGACGCGCTTTTCGACGTCGCTGTCGGAGGCGTCGTCGGCCAGCGCGATCGGCTCCGGCGGCGCCTTGCCCAGCGCGCCGGCATCACTGCCGGCGATCCGGAACAGGTTGCCGTCGACGTAGAGCGTGAAGCTGCCCCCAAGCGCCTGGGTGATGTAACCGGTCTGGCCGGCAGGCAGCGTCACCCGCTCCCCTTGCGGCACCAGCACGGCGTCGCAATCGCGGTCGAGGGTGAACGGTTCGCTGCTGGGACTGAATCCGGCCATGGGCATGCAACTTGCTGCAAATGTCTCATGCAGCTGGTTCGAGTTGCCTATTATGCCTGCAGGATCGGACCCTGACGCCGATCCCGTGCAGGCAGATCCGGGAGGTCGAAGTCGTGTTGCGGCGCTGCGGGATGATGCTTGCGACGCTGTTCGCGCTGGCGCTGGGCGCCGGCCGCGCCCTTGCGCTCGATCCGGCGACGCCGTTCGACGACTACCAGATCAACGCCTGGGACATGCAGCGTGGCCTGCCCCAGATCAGCGTGATCAGCATCACCCAGGATCGCGCCGGCTTCCTCTGGGTGGGCACCCAGAACGGCGTCGCCCGCTTCGACGGCAGGGACATCAAGCCGCTGCTGCGGATGAGTGACGGCCGCGACATCTCGATGGCGCAGGCGGCATGGGCGGCGCCGGATGGCGATGTCTGGTTCGGCACGGTCACCGGGCTGGTGCGCGAACATGACAGCCGTCTGCTGGCGTTGGGCGGCCCCTCGGTCAACGCGATCAGTGGCGGCATCGACGGACGGCCCCTGCTGGCAACCGCGGTCGGCGTCGGCTCATGGACCGCCGGGGGCTTTCGTGCTCTGCCCGGCCTGCACGGGCCGTTCTTCAGCCTGTTGCAACGCCCCGATGGTTTCTGGGCCGGGGGACTCGATCGGCTGTGCCGGCAGCGCAACGGCACGGTGAGCTGCCAGCCTCTGCCAGGCACGTCCAACAGCCGGGTGACCGCGCTGGCCGAACATCGTGGCGACCTCTGGGTCGGCACCAGTCACGGCCTGCTGCATCGGGTCGACGGGCAGTTGCAACCGGCCGGGCTGGATCCGGATCTCGACAGCAGCACGATCGAGGCCATGCTCGGCGATCGCGCCGGCAATCTCTGGATCGGAACCTTGCAGGCACTGTACCGGCTGCGCCCGGACGGCGCGTTCGACCGCATCGGCAGCCATCCGCTCGGCAGTCCGCCGTGGGTTGACAGCCTGTTCGAGGATCACGAGGGCAACCTCTGGCTGGGCACCCGTACCCACGGCCTGTTCCGCATCGCCGACACCCCGGCGCAGCGTTACGGCCGCCAGCCCGATGGACAGTTCCCGCTGATCTGGGCCGTCGCCCGGGCGCCGGATGGCCAGATCGCGCTCGGCTCCGGCAAGGGCGTGCTGGCGGTGCAGGGTTCCGCCGTGACGACCCTGGTGCCGGGCAGCGCCTTGCCCAACCCCAGCGCCTACACGCTCTTCTACGACCACGCCGGGCGGTTGTGGATCGGCACCCGCGGCGGGGTGGCGATCCTCGCCGCCGGCAAGATCGAGACGCCGCCGGCGCTGGCACCACTGACGGCCTGGCAAGTCAACGTGATCCGCGAAGCGCCGGTCGGCAGCTATTGGATCGGAACCCAGGGCGGGCTCTACCGCTATCGCGATGGCGTGTTGCGACGCTATGGTGCCGCGCCCGGCAGCGCCGCCGCGAGCATCCGCGCAATCGCGCCGCTGGCCGATGGCCGGCTCTGGGTAGGCACCGGCGACGGCGTGTTCGAACTGGATGGCACGCGCTGGTCGCGTCCGGCATGGAGCCTGCCGCTGCGCGGCATCTTCGTCACCGCGATCAAACCCCTGCGCCGCGGCGAATGGCTGATCACCAGTGCCGACGCCGGCATCGCCCTGCTCGACAACGGCCGCCTGCAGCGCTACGGCACCGCCAACGGCCTGCCCGGCAACAACGCCTGGGATTTCAATGTCGTCGGCGATCAGGTCTATGTGCCCGGCATCGACGGCGTCTGGCGCTTGCCGCTGAGCGAGTTCCCGGACGCCGGCAGCGACCCGGCCGCGGTGCACTTCAATGCGCTGCGCGTGGTCGGCGAGGAAGGCGAGGGTCTCGACGTCAACCGCATGCGCTGCTGCAACGGCGCCGGTGGCGCGCGCAGCCTGGTGGTTGGATCCGCGATCTGGTACCCGACCACGGCGGGCGCGGTGCGCCTCGACACCACCGCGATCCGCAAACCGCAGACGGTCACGGCGCCGCTGATCGACGCCATCATCCATCGCGGCCAGGACAGTCTTCCCGACGGCACCTATGTGCTCAGCGACCATCAGCGCGACCTCGAGATCCGCTACACCCTGCCCTACCTGCGCGACCCCGGCGGACTGCGCTTCCGCTACCGCCTGAGCGGCTACGACAGCAGCTGGAGCGACGCGACCGTGCGCCGCACGGCCTACTTCACGCACCTGCCGCCGGGCCATTACGACTTCGAGGTGCAGGCGCGCTACGGGGGTGGTGATTGGGGGGCCGTGGGCATGTTGCCGCTGGCGGTGACGCCGCGCTGGTACGAGCGCGGCGCGGTGCGCGTGCTGGGTGCCATGGCCCTGTTCTGCGCGCTCTGGCTGCTGCTGCATTGGCGCCTGCGGCGGCAGCAGGCGATCCGGCTGCGGCTGGAGCGGGTGATCGCCGAACGCACCGAGGAGCTGCGGCGCAGCAACGAGCGCCTGCGCGAGGCCAACCTGACGCTGCGCGCGGACAGCACGACCGACGCACTGACCGGCCTGGGCAACCGTCGCCAGCTGCTGACGCGGCTGCCGGGGCTGCTCGGCGACGACGAGAGCGTGGCGGTGCTGCTGCTGGACCTGGATCACTTCAAGGACGTCAATGATCGTCATGGCCATGCGGTCGGCGACCGCGTGCTGAGCGAGCTGGGCGAACTGCTCGCGCGTGCCAAGCGCCCCGGCGACCTGGCCCTGCGCTGGGGCGGCGAGGAGTTCCTGCTGCTGCTGCGCGGCGTCGATGGCGCCCAGGCCTGCGAGGTAGCCGAGCGTTTGCGCCAGACCATCCTCGCGCATGTCTTCGCCGCCAATGCCCAGGCCATCCGCCTGACGTGCTCGATCGGCTATTCGCTGCATCCGCTGCTGCCGGGCTCCGGCGCGCGCGATTTCGAGCGCGTGCTGGAACTGGCGGACATCGCCATGTACCGGGTCAAGCACAGCGGCCGCAACGGCTGCGCCGGCCTGATCGCCGGCCCTGCGACCGACGCGGCACTGCAGCAACCGGGCGTGGCGACCCGCATCGACGCGCTGGTCGCGGCGGGTGCGCTGACCTGGATCGAGCGCCCGCGCTGATCCGGTGCCACGGCGCTATCATCGCGCCTTGCCCCACGGTCCCCCGCCATGCACGCATCGTCATGCACTGATCATGTCGGCTGAACACGGCCGTGTGCCGTGGACCGGACTGTTCGTGGGCGCCGTCGCGGTGCAGCTGGCCGGACTCGCGCTGGGCGCCGTGTGGGCGCTGCTGGTACTGCGCTTCGGCGACGCGGTGCCGCCATGGCTGGTGCTGGCGGTGGCTGCGCTGACGGCGCTGAGCGCGCACATGAGCCTGCCGCCGACGCGTGGTGCGGCGCCGTTGCTGGCGGCGCTGGCTACCCTGCTGGCCGCATGCTACGAACAATTCCTGCTGGCGGCCGCGCGCATCGCGGCGATGTTCGGCATCGGCCTGCTGGAATCGCTGCGTGCCAGCGGCTTCGACATGCTCTGGCTGCTGGCCCGCATGGGCCTGCGTGGCGAGCGCCTGGACTGGGCGCTGGCGGCGGCCGCACTGGCCGCGCTGCTGGCCTGGCGCTGGAGCGGAAAAACCGGCACGGCCTGAGCGGCAGCGACGTGTCGCCGGCGACAGCGAGCTCAGCCGTCCACCGCCTTCAGTTCGGCAACCAGACTGGCGACAGCCGCCTGGCCGTCGCCGTAGAGCATGCGCGCATTGTCGGCGTAGAACAGCGCGTTCTCGATACCGGCGAACCCGGTGCCCTTGCCGCGCTTGATCACGATCACGTTTTTCGCACTGGCGACGTCGAGGATCGGCATGCCGTAGATCGGCGATGACGGATCGGTCCTGGCCACCGGATTGACCACGTCGTTGGCGCCGATCACCAGCACCACGTCGGTGGTCGGGAACTCGGGGTTGATGTCGTCCATGTCAGCGATCAGGTCGTAGGGCACGCCGGCTTCGGCCAGCAGCACGTTCATGTGCCCGGGCATGCGCCCGGCCACCGGATGGATCGCGAAACGCACCTTGACGCCGCGCGCGATCAGTGCCTGCGCGAACTCCCACACCTTGTGCTGCGCCTGCGCCACGGCCATGCCGTAGCCGGGCACGATCGCCACGCGCTCGGCGTAGGCCATCATGACCGCGGCATCCGCGGCCTCGATCGGTTTCTGCGCGCCGGCGATCGTCTGCGCCGCGCCGCCCGCGGCGCCGAAGCTGCCGAACAGCACGTTGCCCAGCGAGCGGTTCATCGCCCGCGCCATCAACTGCGTCAGTAGGGTGCCGGCCGCGCCGACCACCATGCCGGCGATGATCATCGCCTCGTTCTGCAGCACGTAACCCTCGAAGGCCACGGCCAGGCCGGTAAAGGCGTTGTAGAGCGAGATCACGACCGGCATGTCGGCGCCACCGATCGGCAGCGTCATCAGCAGGCCGAGCAGCAGCGCCAGCACGGCAAACACCACGATGGCGAGCAGCGGCACCTGCGCGCCGGCCGCGAAACCGGTCGCCAGCGTCCAGGCACCCAGCGCCAGCGCCGCCAGCAGGATCACGCCATTCAGCGCGCGCTGGCCGGCGAATACGAAGCGCCTGTCCATCCAGCCCTGCAGTTTGGCGAATGCGATCAGCGAGCCGGCGAACGACACCGCGCCGATGAACAGACCGACATAGGCGAGCACCGTTGCCGACGGGGCCAGGCACGCCGCCGTCGAAGCCGCCGCAAACGCGCACTGGCCAGGGTGGCCATTGCTCCAGGCCGCCGCCGCGATCAGCTCGGCGAGGCCGATCGCCGCCGCCGCGCCGCCGCCCATGCCGTTGTACAGCGCGACCATCTGCGGCATCGCGGTCATCGCCACGCGCCGTCCCGACCACCAGGCCGCGGAGGTACCCAGCACGATCGCCGTGAGCATCAGCGCGCGGTTGTGCAGACCGGGAAGCATGAAGGTGGCCGCCACCGCCACCAGCATGCCGACGCCGGCCCAGAGGATGCCGGTGCGCGCGGTGCGCGGCGAACTCATGCGCTTCAGGCCGACGATGAACAGCAGCGCGGCAAGGAAGTAGCTGGCCTTGATCAGGCCCGGCAGCAGCGTTCCCATCAGCCGCGCTCCTTGTTCTTGCTGGCCTTGAACATGTCCAGCATGCGCTCGGTGACGACATAGCCACCGGCGGCGTTGCCGGCGCCAAGCAGCACGCCGGCGAAACCGATCGCCTGTTCCAGCGGCGTCTGCGCATGGCCCAGCGCGACCATTGCGCCGATCACCACGATGCCGTGCACGAAGTTGGATCCGGACATCAGCGGCGTGTGCAGGATCACCGGCACCCGCGCGATGATCTCGTAGCCGGTGAAGGCCGCCAGCATGAAGATATAAAGTGCCAGAAAGCCGTCGATCATCGCTGTCCCCCGGAATGGTCGCGTGCTGCGGCCACGGCGGCCGGGTGGCCCGCGGCGCCGCGCGCGGGTCCGATCATACGCGGCGACTGTCAACCGCGGCGAGCATGGGCCGTTATGGGTAGCGTGATCTCGCAGGAAACGGCCGATGAGGAACCGCACCCGCCGCGGCAGTGCGCCATGAGCGTGCCCGCGACTGCCCTGCTGCAACCATTGCCCGAGGCCGGCACGCGATCGCTGCCGGCGTCGCTCGAAAGTTTTCTGGCCCAGGTCGAACGGCGCGCCTGGCGCGTCGCCGAGATGGGTCTGAACGACCGCGAGGAGGCGTTGGATGCCGTGCAGGACGCCATGCTGCGGCTGGTCAGGAGCTACCGCGAACGCCCGCCGGAGGAATGGTCGCCGCTGTTCTGGGGCATTCTGCGCCGGCGCATCACCGACCTGCAGCGGCGGCGCAAGGTGCGCTCGATCGTGGTCGGCTGGCTGGCGCCGCGCGGCAGCGACGAGGATGGCGACGACGGCCCGCTCTGGGAACCGGCCGACCTCGCTCCCGACCCGCAGCAGCGCCTGCTCGACAGCAGCGCCTACGCGGCGATGGGCGAGGCGGTGCGCAAGCTGCCGCGGCGCCAGCAGGAGGCGTTCATGCTGCGCATGCTCGAGGGCCTCGACGTGGCGGCCACGGCACAGGCCATGGGCTGCTCCGCCGGCAGCGTCAAGACCCACCTGTCGCGCGCCATGGAAGCCCTGCGCAACCATCTGGAGGACTGGCGATGAACGATATCCGTGACCCGCTCGCGGACCGCGCCCGCAGCCTGTTCGACGGCGCCGTGCGCGGCGTCGATGCGGCCACGGCCGCGCGCCTGCGCAGCGCGCGCCGCGCGGCGCTGCAGCCACGACACGCGCCGATCGCGCGCTTTCTGCTGCCGGCCGGTGCATTTGCCGCCGCGGCGCTGGCACTGGGCCTGGTGTGGCATCCGCATGCCGGCGCGCCGGCGACCCCGGCGGTGACGGTCGCCGCGGCCGCGAGCAGCGGCGGCGATTCGCTGGCTGTGGCCGATGCCGCCGATCTCGACCTCTACCAGAACCTCGATTTCTACGACTGGCTGGCCACCCAGCCGCAACAGCCCGGCGTCGCCCCGGCGCCGGCGGGAGACTGACCATGCCGCGCGTGTCGACCCCGCTCTCCGCCGCCCTGCTGCTCGCGCTGGCGCTGGCTGCGCCGCTGACCGCGCATGCGCAGCAGGCGCCGGTGACGTCCTGGCAGCAGCTGAGTCCCGAGCAGCAGCGACTGCTCGGCCCCTTCCGCAACCAGTGGGAACGCATGCCGCCGCAACGCCAGCAGCTGCTGCTGCGCAACGAACAACGCTGGGCACGGCTGCCGCCGCAGCGCCAGCGCGCGATCGACCAGCGCATCGAGCGTCTGCAGCAGATGACTCCCGCGCAGCGCGCCCAGGTGCGGCGCAATATGCAGCAGTTCCGGGAGATGAGCCCGCAGCAACGGCAGCGGCTGCGCGCGGCCTACGCACGCTTTCGCGAAATGCCGCCGGCCCAGCGCGAAGCGCTGCAGCGCCAGTGGCGGACAATGAATCCCGCGCAGCGCCAGCATTGGCTGCAGCAGCGCGGACCCGGCCCGCGACCGCAGCACATGCCGCCCGCTGGCGGGCATCACGGCGGCGGCTGAACCACCGCCATGACGCGCTCAGCCGGCGAACTTGACCTCGCCGCCGTGGGCGATGCAGGTGTTGCTGATCAGCTCGTCCCCGAAGTCCGGCTGCAGCTCCCCCTCGTGCAGCAGCAGTTCGGTGAAGTTGGCGAAATTGCGCGCGATCATCTCGCTGGCATGCAGTGGGGTGCCGGCCGCCAGGTTCACCGGTCCGAGGATGCTGACGGCGCCGTGCTCGACGCGCGTGTCGGCCCGGGTCAGCTCGCAGTTGCCGCCGCTCTCGGCGGCGATGTCCACCACCACCGCGCCCGGCTTCATGCCCTCGATCATCGCAGCGGTCAGGATCCGCGGCGCCTGCCGGCCGGGCACTGCCGCGGTGCTGATCACCACGTCCATCGCGCGCAGATGCTCGGCCAGCGCCTGCTGCTGGCGCGCGCGCTCCTCGGCGGTCAGCTCGCGCGCATAACCGCCGCTGCCGGCGGCACTGACGCCCAGATCGAGAAACTTGGCGCCCAGCGACTGCACCTGCTCGCGGGTCTCCGGACGCACGTCGAAACCGTCCACCTGCGCACCGAGCCGGCGCGCGGTGGCGATCGCCTGCAGGCCGGCCACGCCGGCGCCGATCACCAGCACGCGGCTCGGGCGCACGGTACCGGCGGCGGTGGTCAGCATCGGGAAGAAGCGCGGCGAGGCCTCGGCAGCCAGCAGCACGGCGCGGTAGCCGGCCACGGCGGCCTGCGACGACAGCGTGTCCATCGCCTGCGCGCGGGTGGTGCGCGGCAGGCGCTCGAGCGCGAATGCGGTCAGCCCCTGCGCGGCCCACGCCGCGATGCGTTCGCCGGCGCCATAGGGACGCAGCTGGCCGAGCAGCACGGCACCGCGGCGCAGGCCTGCCGCGACGGCAACCTCGGGCGGCTGTACCGCCAGCAGCACGTCGGCACGCGCCAGCACCGTGGCAACGTCGGCGAACTCGACGTCGATGTAACCGGCATCGGGAAAACCGGCGCTGGCCCCGGCGTCGCGCTCGAGCAGCACCCGCAGCCCGCGGGCGAGGAATTTCCTTGCCGTTTCCGGCGTGATCGCCACGCGGCGTTCGCCCGTCGCGGTTTCCTTCAGCGCTGCAATGGTCACGGCCATGACGCATCTCCACCCGGATCCGCCGCATCGTAACGGATGCCGGGAACCGTCGCGCAGCGACGCGGGCCCTGGCCATGCGCATCGTCCCGATGACGACGGCATGCCCGTTGGGCATTTCCCGGGGCGGCCACTAGACTCGCGACATGTCCGCCTCGCCGCTGTTCGCCGCTCTCGCCCGCCGCCACTCGGTACCGGCCCGCCTGCTGACCGTTCCGGCGCCGAACGGCGCCGAGCGCGAGGCGCTGCTGGCTTTCGCACTGCGCGTACCCGATCACGGCCGCCTGCAGCCGTGGCGGCTCATCACCATCGAGGGCGCGGCCCTGGCAGCCTTCGCCGGGCGCCTGGCCACCCGCCTGGCCGCACGCGAGCCCGCCGCCGATGCCGCGCGCCTGGACAAGGAGCGCGCACGCTATGCGCACGGCGCGCTGGTGGTCGCCGTGGTGGCGCGCATCGATGCCGGGCACGCCCGGATTCCCGCGCAGGAGCAGCTGCTGTCGGCCGGCTGCGTCGCCTACAACCTGCTGCTCGGCGCCGAGGCGCTGGGTTACGGCGCGCAGTGGCTGACCGGATGGGCCGCTTACGATTCCGCCGTGGCCGCGGTGCTGGGCCTGCATGCGGACGAACAACTGATCGGACTGGTGCATGTCGGCAGCGTCCGTGCGGAACCGGCGCCGGTTCCGCGCGCGGACCCCGCGGCCTGCGTCAGTGCATGGACGCCATGAGCATGCGTCCGGCCGCGCATCTGGTCGATGCCAGCCTGTACGTGTTCCGCGCCTGGCATTCGCTGCCGGACGACCTGCGCGATCGCGACGGCCGCCCGGTCAATGCCGTTCACGGCTTCGCCCGCTTCCTGCTCGACCTGCTCGAGCGGGCACGCCCCACCCATGTGCTGATCGCCTTCGATGCCGCGCTGAACTCGTGCTTCCGCAATGCGATCTACCCGGCCTACAAAGCCAATCGCGAACTGCCGCCACCGGAACTGGAGTTCCAGTTCGGGCGCTGCCGGGAATTGGCCGTCGCGCTCGGTCTGGCGGTGGCCGCGCACTCCAGCTTCGAGGCCGATGACCTGATCGGCAGCGCACTCTGGACGCTGCGCCGACACGGCTTCCGCTCGATCGTGGTCTCGGCCGACAAGGATTTCGGGCAACTGCTCGGCCGTCATGACGAACAGTGGGACTTTGCCCGTGGCGAACGCTGGGGCGCGGACGGCGTCATGGCACGCATGGGCGTGCGCCCCGAGCAGGTCGCCGATTATCTGGCGCTGGCCGGTGATGCGGTCGACAACGTGCCGGGTGTGCGCGGCATCGGTCCGCGCACCGCCGCCGCGCTGCTGGCGCACTTCGGTGACCTCGACGCGCTGCTGGCGCGCATCGACGAGATTCCGGCCATGCCCCTGCGCGGTGCCGCCGGCGTCGCCCTGCGCCTGCGCGACCAGGCCGACAGCGCGCGCCTGTCGCGGCGGCTGACGCGCATCGCGCTCGACGCGCCGGTACCCGAACCCGATGCGCTGGCCTGGCGCGGCGGCGACGACGACGCCCTGGAAACCCTGGGCCAGCACCTGCGCCTCGGCGCCCATACCCGCGCGCGCCTGCGTGCACACGCCCAGTCCAAGCCGGAGACCGCATGAGACACGACCCCGCAGGCCTGCCCGTGGACGCCGACGTGCCCGCCGAGGACCTCCATCGCGGCGCCTGGCTGACCCTGCGTCGGCGCGGACGCTGGGAGTTCGTCGAGCGCAACAATGCCGGCGGCGCGGTCATCATCGTCGCGGTCACACCGCAGGATCGCATCCTGTTCGTCGAGCAGTACCGCGTGCCGATCCAGGCGCGCACGATCGAGATGCCCGCCGGTCTGGTCGGCGATCACGAGGGCGACGGCGACGAGACCGCGCTGGCCGCCGCCGCGCGCGAGCTGGAGGAGGAAACCGGCTGGCGCGCGGCCCGACTCGAGTTTCTGCACGCCGGGCCGTCATCGTCGGGCATGAGCACCGAGCGGATCGCCTTCGTGCGCGCCTTCGATCTGCAGCGGGTTGGCGCCGGCGGCGGCGATCCCGGCGAGGCCATCATCGTGCACGAGGTTGCGCGCAACGACGCCGCGTCATGGCTGTTCGCCAGCGCGCGCGCGGGCTACTCGGTCGATCCCAAGCTGTTTGCGGGCCTGTGGTTTCTCGAGCACGAGGCGAGCGCGCGGCCGACCGCCTGAAACCGGCTGCACACGGGCCGCAGGATCGCCCGCCCGCATCGCGGACAGGTCAGGAGCGGATCACCTGCCAGAGCAGCAGCAGGGCCATCGCCAGCATCACCAGCCAGGTGCCGAGCATGCCCAGCACGCGTCCGGCGGAACGCCCGCGGCTGCGGCTCAACCCGATCACGTGCAGCACGCGCGCGAGCATCAGGCTGCCGCCCAGCGCATACAACAGCGGCGCCGACACGCCGGCGCGCTCGAGCAGGGCCAACTCGAGCAGCGCCAGCGGCAGATATTCGACGGCGTTGCCGTGCACCCGGATGCGGCGTTCCAGTTCGGCGTCACCGCCATCCCCGAGACCGATCGCCGCGGCATTGCGCCGTGCCGCCACGCGGATCGCCAGCACCAGGACCAGCAGCACGGCCAGCGCGACGAACAGGGATGTGATCGGCATGTCAGTCTCCGGCTTCGTGGATATCAGCCCGGGCCGCCGGATGACGCACGCGCCATCCGGCGAGGAGGGCCGCCGCCACCGCCAGCAACAGCAGGCCGGCAGCGAGCCCGGGGCGCAACCGCAGCCACTCGATGCCGGCCAGCGCCGCCAGCGGAACCAGTGCGGCGGGAATCACGAACAGCGGATCGCGGCGCAGGCGCGGCCAGGGCGCGGCCACCAGCAGCACCGCCGCGGCCGTCAGCAGCAGCGCCAGCAGACGCCGCGCCCACGGCCATGCCGGAGCATCGGGCACGTCCGGCAGCAGATCGGCGAGACTGCGATCGCCCAGCTGCACCACAAAACCGCCGGCCGCGACGGACCGCGCCGGCAGCAGGCGATCGCCTTCGGCGCGCGCGAACACGCTGATCGGCTGCAGCGGCACCGCGCGCCAGCGAATGCGCAGATCGCCCAGGTGCGGCGCCCGCGGATCGTCGCTGCTGACCAGCGCGTCACCGACGATGTGGAAGCTGGCGGCGAGATTCGGCGGCAATCGACCGAAATCGGGCGTCAGCGGCACACTGCCCGGGATCGCATCGACGATCACCGGATCCAGCACAAACCCGTCCAGGCGCACCCGCGGCGCGATGAAGCGATGCGGCGGAATCGGCAGCGGACCGGGATTGGCATGGCCGCGCGGATCGGCGAAGGTGGCGCTGTCCACGGCGTGATTGATCCAGTCCTGCTCGTACAGCGGATAACCGACATTGACCTCGTGCCACTGGAACATCGCCACGTGGCGGATCAGCACCGGCGTGTCGGCCTGCACGCCGAAATCGGCGTCGAGCGGCAGCTCCACCACCTCCGGCGTGCCGGTGACCCGCACCATGTAGCCGTAAAGACGCGAGGACGGCGCGGCGGCATCGCCCAGGTCGCGGACCGCGCCGCCATGGCGATCGAGTGCGGCCACGTGCGCACCCACGCCGCGCTCGGTGGCGGCGAGCAGGATCAGTGCGGCCAGCACCAGCAGCAGCGCAGCCAGGCGCGGCGGCCCGGCGCCGCGCAGGAACGCCTGCAGGCTGATGCGCGGATCGCGGCGGCGGCGCTTCATAGCGGCAGTGCTTCCAGTCGCGGCTGAACCCGCGCCGCGTGGTAGCGCCCGCGCGCGTCAACCTCGACGTCGGCCAGCGCGATCGCGTGATCATGGGTGAAGAACAGGCGCACGCCGCGCTGGCGCACCGCTTCGAGCAATTCGCGCTTCTCGTCGATCAGGCGCTCCGGATAGCGGTCATAGCCCATCGTGATCGGCAGGTGCACCCAGGCGCGGCCTGGGATCAGGTCGGCGCAGAACAGCACGCCGCCGCCGGCACCGGGCGCAGGCTGGATCTCGGCCAGCATCAGCCCCGGCGTGTGTCCGTCGGAGTAGTGAAAGCGCACCCGCGGGCCGAGTGCGGGCGCCTGCCCGCCATCCACCAGCTGCAGACGCCCGCTGGACTCGAGCAGCGGCAACAGTTCGGGAATGAACGAGGCGCGATCGCGTGGATGCGGCGACTGCGCGCGCTGCCAATGGTCACGGCCGACGACGTAGGTCGCGTTGGGAAACAGCAGTTGCGCCGGCCGGTCTTCGCGCCACGCCGCCAGCAGGCCGCCGGCGTGATCGAAGTGCAGGTGCGAGAGCACCACCGCGTCGATGTCCTCGTGCGTGAAGCCGGCCAGCGCAAGACTGTCCAGCAGGACATGGCGGTCCTCGACCACCCCGTAGCGTTCACGCAGCTTCGGCTCGAAGAACGCGCCGATGCCGGTCTCGAACAGCACGGTCCTGCCGTCGAGATCGTCCACCAGCAGGCAACGACAGGCGAGCGGGATCCGGTTCCCGGCATCCGGCTCGATCCACTGCGACCACAGCGCCCTGGGCGCGTTGCCGAACATGGCACCGCCATCGAGCTTCTGCGAGTTGCCCAGGATCGACCACAGTCTCATCGTCTGCCTCTTCGTCCGATCATGGCGGCGCCGGCACGTCGCTCGACCTCCTGCCTCGCCAGGTCAGCGCGCCTGCGGCTCCTGCCTCCGGCATGCGCCGGCATTGCGGCTCGATCGGGCATCCGTCCAGCGCGAAAACCGGTGCAAGGTCATGCCGCGCTCTCCCTGGCCTGCATCAGATCGCGGTACTTGAGTTCCAGCTGCTCATGCGACTCGGCATGGGCGTCATCGACGAAGATGCATTCAACCGGACAGACCTCGACGCACTGTGGCAGGTCGTGATGACCGACGCACTCGGTGCACAGTGCAGGGTCGATTTCGTAGTAGTCGGGGCCGGGCGCGATCGCCTGGTTGGGGCAGACGGGCTCGCAGACGTCGCAGTTGACGCAGGCCGCGGTGATCTTCAGCGCCATGCGCCCGCTCCGGCACTACCTGCGGGCGCAGACCCGGAGCCGGCGATCCGCCGCGGCGTGACGTCGGCAGGATCGATTTGCCGCGCCATCAGCGGACGGGCGCCGCAGCCGTGCGGATCGTCACGCACCCGGTTGTCACATCTGCACGAAGCGGAAGGTCGCGGCGCTGCCCTGCAGGGCCTGGGCCACGCCCTGTTCGTCGGCCTGGTCGCCCACGAACAGCACGATCACGCCCTTGAACGATCCCGGCGACGCGTCCTTGAACGCGGTGATGATCATCTGCGCGGTCTGGCTGGAATCCGGGCCGCCAAAGGCCATCAGATTACCCGGCAGCACGCCGCGGGCAACGGTGCCGCTGACATTCTCGAGCTGGCGCTGGCGCGCCTGCACGCTGGCATCGTCGGCACCGGCCGGCACGTAGTACATGTAGGGCTGGTTGGCGGTCATGCCCTGCATGTTCTTGGTCACCACCTGCACGAGATAGTTCTTCCAGCCCGCGGCGTCGGTCGGGCTGGTCGGCCGGGCGACCTGCTGGGCCTGGGGCGCGGTCTGATCGGACTGTTTCTGGCAGGCGCTCAACGAGAGTGCGCCGATCAGGGCAACGGCGGCGTACAGGACGATCTTGCGCATGACGAATACCTCTTATTGGGGTTGCGGATGATCACTGCGGCGGATCCGCCAGCGCTGGCGCAGCGCCTGCTGCACCGCCGGGTGGACGAAATCGGATACGTCGCCGTCGAGGCGCGCGATTTCGCGCACCAGCGACGAGGAGATGAAGCCGTACTGCTCGGCGGGAGTCAGAAACAGCGTTTCCGCTTCGGGCACCAGATGGCGATTCATGCTTGCGAGCTGGAACTCGTACTCGAAGTCCGAAACCGCACGCAGGCCGCGCAGGATCACTCCGGCGCCGATCTCGCGCACGAAGTTGGCGAGCAGGCAATCGAAGCCGCGCACATCGACATTGCGCAAGCCGCCCAGCGCCAGCCGCGCCAGCGCGATGCGATCGTCGAGGCTGAAACCGGGACCCTTGCCGGGGCTGTCGGCGATCGCGACCACCACACGGTCGAACAGCGGGGCCGCACGCGCGACAAGGTCGGTGTGGCCGTTGGTGATCGGGTCGAAGGTACCCGGATAGACCGCGACCCTCGCCCTGGGGATGCTGTCTGCAACCACAGCCATGTCGGCATTCGTGTTCAGAGTGGGTTTAGCTTAACGGATGCCCGCAGCCACGCGATAGAGCGCGAACTGCAACGCGCCGGCACGGCCCTGCCGATGCATGCGCCAGTGCGACGGCAGTTCCGGCACCGCGGCGGCCGGTGCCTCCAGGTAAACCCATGCCGACGGCGCCAGCCAGCCGCGATCGAGCGCCTGCGCGGCGGGCGTCCACAATCCGCTGGCGAACGGCGGATCGACGAAGACGATGTCGTGCGGCCGCGGCGCACCGGCCAGCCAGACCATCGCGTCCGCGGACTGCACCACGCCGCCGCTGGCCTTGAGGCGCTCCAGATTGGCGACCAGCGCCGCCGCCAGACCGGGATCACGCTCGACCAGGGTCGCCGCCGCCGCGCCGCGCGACAGCGCCTCGATGGCGAGCGCACCGGTACCGGCAAACAGATCGAGCACGCGTGCGCCCCCGATCACTGGCGCCAGCCAGTTGAACAGCGTCTCGCGCACCCGGTTGGGCGTCGGTCGCAGGCCGGGACGGTCCGGCACCGTCAGGCGCGAGCCTCGCAGATGGCCCGCGATCACCCGGATGGCACCCGCTGCGGCGCGCGGACTCACTCGCGACCCGCTGCAGCAGGCGTACAGTTGGCGTTTGTTAGCATCACTTTCCGATTCTCCGACAATCGCGACCCCGATGTTCAATCTCTGGAAGAAAAAGCCGCAGGAAGACGCTGCTCGAGCGGCGGCTCCGGCGGCGGAAGTGGGGATGGTGGAGGTGGAGGCGTCCGCGCCGCCCGCCGCCGCGCGCGGCTGGCGCGAGCGCCTGGCAGGCAGCGGCTTCGCGCGCGGTCTGGCCGGACTGTTCAACCGCAATGCGCGCCTCGATGACGCTCTGCTCGACGAGCTGGAAACGACCCTGATCGGCGCTGACGTCGGCATCACCACCGCCACCGCGCTGGTCGAGGATCTGCGCCAGCGCATGCACCGGCGCGAATTCGCCGACGCTGACGCGCTGCTGGATGCGCTGCGTGCCGCCCTGCTGGCGTTGCTCGAGCCGGTGGCGCGGCCGCTGCAGCCGGCCGGCGCCAGGCCCTTCGTGGTGCTGGTGGTCGGGGTCAACGGCGTCGGCAAGACCACCACCATCGGCAAGCTGGCGCGCCGCTGGAGCAACGAAGGCCGCGAGGTGCTGCTGGCCGCCGGCGACACCTTCCGCGCCGCCGCGGTCGCGCAGCTGCAGGCCTGGGGTGCGCGCAACCGGGTCGCGGTGATCAGCCAGGGTCAGGGTGCCGACGCGGCCAGCGTGATCTACGACGCCCTGCAGGCCGCGCGCGCGCGCGGCGCCGACGTGCTGATCGCCGATACCGCGGGACGGCTGCACACACAGGGTGGTCTGATGGACGAGCTGAGCAAGATCCGCCGCGTGCTCGGCAAGCTCGATCCTGCGACGCCGCACGAGGTGCTGCTGGTGATCGATGGCACCACCGGCCAGAACGCCATCAGCCAGGTGCGCCTGTTCCGCGAGGCGGCGGGCGTCAGCGGACTCGTCGTCACCAAGCTCGACGGCAGCGCCAAGGGCGGCGTGGTGTTCGCGCTGGCGCGCGAGTTCGGCCTGCCGATCCGCTACGTCGGCCTCGGCGAGAGCGCCGCCGACCTGCGCGAGTTCGATCCGCAGGCCTTCGTCGACGGACTGCTGCCCACATGCCTGCGAGCAGGCTGAAGCGCATGCGCCCGCGCCCGCGCACCCTGCTGATCGCCGCCGGCCTGCTGGCGCTGGCGCTGATCGCCGGCGTGTTGATCGCGGTGCACATCCTGCTCAAGCCGGCCCGGTTCACCGCTCTGCTGGAATCGGCCGCGAGCAGCGCCGGGCTGACCCTGCGCCTGCAGCAACCGGCCTCATTCGAACTGTTCCCGCGACCGGCACTGGCACTGGCCGGTTTCAGCCTCAGCGTGAACGGCCACGGCACGCCCCTGCTGAGTGCGGCGCGCGGCCGGTTGCGCGTACCGTGGCGGGCCATGCTCGGCGGCACGCCGACCATCACCCGCCTCGAGCTGGATGCGCCGCGTCTGGATCTCGGCGAACTCGGCCGCTACGTCGCCACGCTGCCGACCGGGCGCGCGCCGTTCCTGCCGCGCATCGGCGCCGGCATCAGCCTGCGCGACGGCAGCGTGATCAGCAAGGGCCAGATGCTGCTGACCGCGGTCAGCCTCGATACCGGCCCACTCGCCCCCGGGCGGCCCTTCATCCTGCGCTTCGCGGCCCGCGACAGTCATGGCGCGGCCCTCGCCCTGACGCTGGACGCACTCCCCCACAGCAGCCCGGCCCTGGTCAGCCTGCAGCCGCTCACGCTGCGCGGCAGCGGTCACACGCCGGTGCAGTTCGCTCTCGACGGCAGCGCCGGCTGGCGTGGCGGCAGCCGTTTCAGCCTGCATCTCGCGGGCCGTTTCACCGATGCCGGCGCGACCCCGCGCACCCTGGACCTGCAGCTCGGCGATGATGGCGTGGCACCGATGCAGGCGCGCATCGCGATCAACGGCAGCGGCGAAAAGGTGCAGGCCTCGCTGCAGCCCTCCGCGCTGCTCGCCTGGTGGACGACCCTGCGCGATGGCGCCGCGAACGAGCCGTTGACGCTGCCGCCGCTCACCGCCGCCGCCGAGATCCGGCGCTACCAGGCCGGCGGCGTCAGCATCGAGGGCCTCAGCGTGAGCAGTGATCCCGCCGCCGCCCCGGTGCAACCGGCGCGCACCGCCAGCACCCGCGCGCGGTGAGCGCGATCGCTCGTCCGCTGCTGCGCTGGCACGCCCGCCACGGTCGCCACGATCTGCCCTGGCAGCAGATGCGCACGCCCTATCGGGTCTGGCTCAGCGAGGTGATGCTGCAGCAGACCCAGGTCGCGACGGTGATTCCGTACTTCCAGCGCTTCGTTGCCGCCCTGCCCGATCTGCCCGCGCTGGCGGCCGCCGATTCCGACCAGGTGTTCGCGCTGTGGTCGGGGCTGGGCTATTACCGACGCGCGCGCTATCTGCACGCCACGGCGCAAAGCTGCGTCGAGCGCCACCAGGGCGATTTGCCGCGCGATTTCGATGCGCTGATGGCGCTGCCCGGCATCGGCCGTTCGACCGCGGGCGCGATCCTCGCCCAAGCGTGGGATCTGCCGTTCCCGATCCTCGACGGCAACGTCAAGCGCGTGCTCACGCGCCTGCACGGCGTGCATGGCTGGCCGGGCGATGCCGCGGTCGGCCGCGAGTTGTGGACGCTGGCCGAGCGGCACACGCCGCGCCGGCACGCCGGCGATTACGCGCAGGCGATCATGGATCTGGGCGCCACCGTCTGCCTGCCGCACGCGCCGCGCTGCGACGATTGCCCGCTGGCCGCGCCCTGCGTCGCGCGACGCGATGGCCTGATTGCGCAACTGCCGCAAGCACGCCCGGCGAAGGTCCTGCCGCAACGACAGGCGGTGCTGCTGCTGCTGCGCGACCGCGGCGGCCGCATCCTGCTCGAGCGCCGCGATGGCGCCGGCGTCTGGTCCGGGCTGTGGAGCCTGCCGCACGCCGACGATGCCGCCGCCGCGCGCGCGCTGGCCGCCCGTCACGCCGTGATCGATGCCACTCGCGTCCAGGCGCTGGCCCCGTTCCGGCACAGCTTCAGCCACTATCATCTGCAAGCATCGCCGCTGCTGTTCGACGGCGCCGAGCCGCACCGCACGGTCGCCGATGCGCCATCCCTGCGCTGGACGCTGCCGCGCGAGGCACTCGCGCTGGGGCTGCCGACGCCGGTACGCCGACTGCTGACTCAACTCGTGGAGTAGCCCGCATGACCCGCACCGTGCACTGCGTCCGCCTTGGCCGGGAAGCCGAAGGCCTGGCCTACGCGCCTTGGCCTGGCGAGCTGGGACAGCGGATCTACGCGCAGGTCTCGCGCGAGGCGTGGCAGCAATGGCTGGCGCACCAGACCCTGCTGATCAATGAGAACCGTCTCAGTCCCCTGGACCCGAAGACGCGCGGATTCCTCGCCGCCGAGATGGAGAAATTCCTGTTCGGCGGCGAGGCCAGCAAACCCGCCGGCTACATCCCGCCCGAGGCCGGCGTCGCCGGCTGAGCAGCCGCGGGTTTCAACGGCTCGGGACCCAGCCCGGCCTTGCGCATGGCCAGATAATCGACCGGACGGATCGACTCGATCTGGCACGGCTGACCTTGCACCTGCACATAGTCGAAGCGGGCGCGCAGGGTATGCATGTGCGCATGCAGCCCGATGCCGTTGGCCCAGCTGAGGTTGATGCAGGGCTTGGCCACCTGGAACAGGTAGACCTTGTTGACGCCGGTCCACAGCGCGAAGTGGGTGTCGCCCAGCGGCTGCCAGCCCTGTTGCTGGAAATACATGATCGAATCCACCGGCTGACCGGCAAAGCGCTCGAAACGGGCCAGATTCTCCGCCTGCACCCTGGCCGTATCAGCCAGCGCGACGGATGTTGCGGCGAGCGCGAGGCACACCGCCAGCGCGGTGCGGACGAATGCGGGACTACGCATGACCGGCTCCTTGACAATGCCGCTGCGGAACGCCGGGCCCGCGGCCGCTCCCTGCGATGGCGAGGTCCGGTCAGCGACTTCGCCGACGATCATAGCCCCACCGCATGGACACGGCGTCAGCGTCAGCGCCCGCATTTCTGCGCCATTCACGGCATGCGGCTTGACGGCCCGCAGCCGCGCGGCTGTAATACGCGGCTGCCGTGCCTTGTACGGGTCCGCAGCAAGCCCGGCTGCGATGTCGAGACCGGCCCGCCGTTCCCGCGCGCATCGAACGGTGAGCCCAGCAGGCAGCGGCAATCTGGCCAGGTAGCTCAGTTGGTAGAGCAGGGGACTGAAAATCCCCGTGTCGGCGGTTCGATTCCGTCCCTGGCCACCAAAATTCCGCGCCCAACGGTTCCCGGTTGGGCGTTTTCATTTGCGCTTTTCGCATGACACGCGGGTACCCGCTCATTCTGCGTGTGCGGCGAGGGTCCGGTGCCGTCGCGGAAACATCCCCGGTTGCCCTCCGTTCCGCCCCCTCCTCTCTCGAAATCGGCGCTGGCTTTTCGCCATGGGACACACCGCTTGGCGGGCACGGCGATCCGAAGGTCGTCGTTGCCGATCGCCTTGCCCGTTGCTTCCGGCGCCGCACGGATCGTGTCGCAAGCCTGGCGACGCCGCGACGCCTTCATCCACCGTCGGCAACCGTCAGTGCCAGCTCGTCGCGGACGTGCAACTTGTTGTCGCTGATCGCCTTCCAGGCCGGATCATGGGAAAGCCGTTCGCGAACGGCAGCCTTCACGCTGTCGCGGGCGGCCAGTGCCCGGTCGCTGCGATATTCCAGCAACAGCATCGCGGACCATGGCCGACCGGCCGGGTATCGGGCCAACAGGACGCTATAGCCCGCCAGCACGCCGGCGCCCTCCCAGCCCTTGAACTCCGGGATCGCGTACCCGTCGAGATACTTCAAATAGGCACTGTCCGAAACCTGGTAGCGGTAGGGAATGACCAGATACACCGGCGCAGACGCCGACATCGATACATGATCCCGGCGCACCAGACTGGCGGGTGTGCTCTCGATCCGCGAGGTCAATGCCAGCTCGTCCTGCGACAGTCCGGCCGGCAATTCCCGCGCACCCTGCATCCAGCGTTCCTGGCCGGCATTGCCGTCGAATTCGAGTATGGCCATCGCGTTCCATCCGCCGGAATCCAGGTCGCGATTGAAAAGAACCCGATAGCTGCGCAGGATGCCTTGCGTCTGCATGCTGCGGAAGCGCGGCAGGGTTTCCTTGCGCAGCGACTTGCGGAACGCGAGCCAGTTTGCCGTCGTCGTATGGTAGGCAATGATCAGTGCGGGCTGCCGGTCCGGAAATGGCTTCGTGTCATGGCCACGGCCAATCGGGATGAATGCGAGAAAGACGACGATGGCCGCGCCGAGCCGGCGCCGGCGCGAATGAGGTCCAGGTGTCACGGCAAGATCTCCTCCGGTCGATCGGGCAGCCAGGAAACGCACGCACAGACGACCCGCCGGCTGCGGTTTGCAGGAGCCCGCTCCGGCATCATCCGGATTCCGGTGCCGTGATCCGGACCGTCCATGCGCCATGCGCACTGCGATGCGCGCACGGTAGAAAGCCAACCTTAAATGAACCTGACCGTGGATCATGACCGACTAAGCCGGGCCCTGGCCGCTCGCCCGACCTTCGGTTGACTGCAGCACGCTGCATATCTCGTCTTGACCCGGCTCCACCGAGAAAAGCCCCACCCCCGAGCGCCCTGTCCCGACCCCCTGCCACCTCGGTCAACCATCGCCGGCAAGGCGGTTCGTCGAGTCCTGCGCGGCCCGGGCGGCGCCCGCGCCGCACGGCTCCCGACGCCGCTGGCGGATTGGCCGGGCGTTCAGCGACCACCCCCGCAACCGGTGTAGCGTAGGCGGGTCGCCGGAGAATTCGCAGATGAACCGTATCGGCCTGGCGTTGCTGGCACTGACCCTGGTTGCACCGGCCTGGGCGGATGGCGTGAAGGCGCCAGCCAGCCCGGTCCTGGATCTCAACCTTCCCGCCCAGCCTTATCCGGCTTACGTGGCACCCGCGCATGCCGCTTCGACGGCGGGCGCTGTCCTGGGCATGCCCGCCGTCCCGGCCGCGGCGGTCCAATCGGATGGCCTGAACGGATCGCCGCCCCATGTGTGGGGCAGCGTCACCACCGGCGTGGGCTACAGCAAGGCGTTCGGCACCACGACCTGGGAAGGCGCGAACGTCAACATGACCAAGTTTTTCGGCAGCGCCGAGCATCCGTTCGCGCTGACGATCGGCGTCAGCACGACCCATGTGCGCAACCTCGGCAACGGTCGCTGGCCTTATGCCTGGGGCGGCCAGCAGCCCTAGCCCGATGCGTCCCGAGCCGACTCGCACAACCGCGCAGGCAGGCGCATCGGATGCAGCCACCCGCATCGCGTCCGCTGTCGGGAGATGGCCGGACGCGTCGAAGCCCGCTCAAGGTGCTTCGCGCCGCCGCAGCATCCGCACGCCGCGATAGAGCGGGTAACTGGCGAGCAGCACCAGCAATGCGATCAGCGCGTCGTGCGGATCGCTGCGCGCGACGCCGGCCAGGAAGACCACGGTGATCAGCAACCCGATGCCCGTGGTCCAGGGATAGCCCCAGGCCCGGTAGGGCCGCGGCGCTTCCGGCTCGCGCCGGCGCAGCACGATCAGCGAGACATACATCAACAGGTAATTCACCACCATCAGGGTGGCGGTGATCGCGAGCAGCGCGCGAAAGGTGCCGGAAAGCAGGAACAGGCCCGCGACCAGAGTACTCAGCAGCAGACCGGCGACCGGCGTGCCGCCGGCGTTGACGATCAGGGCCTGGCGCAGGAACAGGCGATCACGAGCCATCGCCAGCAGCGAGCGCGGCTGCGAGAGCAGGATCGAGTTGATCGTGCCCAGCACCGACACCATCACGATGCCGCGAATGATCAGATCGCCACGCGGGCCGAACAACGCCTGCGCCACCGCGCCGCCGACGAACGGCAAGTGCGCCATCCGCGTGATCGGCAGCACCCACAGAAAGGCCGCATTGAGCAGCAGGTAGACGGCGATGATCAGAAGCAGCCCGCGAAACATCGACTGCGGGATCTCGCGCCCCGGATCGCGCAGCTCCTCGCCGAAGGCGATCACCGCGTAATAGCCGTTGTAGGTGAAGATCACGCCCTGCAAGGCCAGTACGAGGGCCACCGGCAACGCCATGCCGTGGGGCATGGCGACCGCCGTGTCCGGCGCGGCCGCCGCGTGCGGCATCACGAAGGCGGCCACCACCAGCCCGCCGAGCGCGAGGGCCTTCGCCAGCGTGGTGGCCATCTGCATGCGCGCGCCCCAGCGCACGCCGACCAGCTGCAGCGCGAACAAGGCGGCCAGAACGGCAAAGGCGATCGCGCCGGCATGTCCGGCAGTCCCCGGAACCAGCGCGCCCGAGTATTCGCCGATCAGCACCGCCAGCGCCGCCGCGGCGCTGCAGGTCTGGATCCACTGGGTATAACCGACGAAAAAACCGGCGTAACCGCCCAGCGCGCGTTGCGCAAACACGTACATGCCGCCGGCGCGCGGGATCATTGCGCCCAGTTCGGAATACACCGTGGCACCGAGCAAGGCATTGAAACCGCCGAACACCCACACCGCCATGAACAGCGTGACATTCGGCAACAGCGCCGCGATCTCGCCGGGTGTGCGCAGGATGCCGCCGCCGATGGTGTTGCCGATGCCGACGGCGAGCGCGAAGGCCATGCCGAGCACGCGCAACAGTCCGCGCTCGTGCTTGATCGGACTCCCGGCCTCCCCGTCGCCTGTCGACATCGCCAGCTCCCGCGCGGCACGCGATACCCATGCATCGGTCGGTCCGCTTGCGCTTGCGTGCAAATGCCGCGCAGCGGATCCGGGCGCCTGTTCTACTATCGATGGCATTCGGCCGCCACGCGCGGCACCCATCCTGACCCCACGGGCATCCGTCATGCCGTCCGAAATGCAGCCGCTCGCGGCACCGCGCGAAGTCATCGACGCCATCGACCGGCAGATTCTCGATCTTCTGCAACAGCGCAACCGGGTGGTCGGCGACGTCATCGCGACCAAGATCCGGCAGAGTCTGCCGATTTTCGACGCCGCGCGCGAAGACGCGAAGATCGCCGATTTCCGCCGTCAGGCCGAACTGCACGGACTGGATGCGGAATGGGCGGAGGACTTCCTGCGCATGATCATGAGCAGCTCGCGGGATCGACAGTCGCACGGCGAGTTCCCGCGCGCCGGCACGCGGTCGCGCGTCGTGCTGCTGGTCGGCGGCGCAGGCAGCATGGGCTCGCTGTACCGGCGTTTCCTCGAGCGCAGCGGACACCGGGTGCGCATCCTCGACCGTGACGACTGGGCGCGCGCCGACGAGCTGGCCAGCGGCATCGATCTCGCCATCGTGGCGGTGCCGATCGACGTCACGCCCGCGGTGATCCGGCGCCTCGCGCCGCACCTGCCCGCCGACGCGGTGCTCGCCGATTTCACCTCCAACAAGAAGGGCCTGCTCGAACTGATGCAGCAGGCGCATCCCGGACCCGTTCTCAGCCTGCATCCGATGCACGGACCCGACGCGCCGAATCTGGCCAAGCAGCTGATGCTGGTGTGCCCCGGGCGTGACCCGGAGCGTTGCGAATGGCTGATCGAGCAGTGCCGGCTCTGGGGCATGCACATCCGCATGGTCGCGCCCGGCCAGCATGATCAGGTGATGCACCTGATCCAGGGTCTTCGCCATTTCACGACCTTCCTGCACGGTTCGTTCCTTCGCGGCAGCAAGCTGCAACCGGACACCATCCTCGAATTCTCCAGCCCGGTCTATCGCATGGAGCTGATGATGACCGCGCGCCTGTTCGCGCAGGACCCGCATCTTTATGCCGACATCGTGCTCGCCGACGACGAGCGCCGTGCCCTGCTGCTCGATTTTCTCGAGCACCACCGCAAGCTGGCGCGGATGATCGCGGACAACGATCGCGACGGCCTGGTCGCGGAGTTCCGCAGCATCAGCGCGTTTTTCGCGGACTTCGCCGAGCGTGCCCGTCGCGAGAGCGGCTATCTGATCTACCGGCT
This sequence comes from Lysobacteraceae bacterium, assembly GCA_028870665.1. Taxonomy (GTDB): domain Bacteria; phylum Pseudomonadota; class Gammaproteobacteria; order Xanthomonadales; family Rhodanobacteraceae; genus Metallibacterium. The sequence goes on along the minus strand of JAGWPB010000012.1, from coordinate 5,630 downwards.
CTCCGAACGCTTCACCTGAGCGCCCGCTTGCAAAAGCGGGTGCCCGGCCCTGGCTTGCGCGCAGCCGGCCGCGGCGCGGCCATGTCACCCGGGTCGGGACCTCCCCTGCGAGTGCCCTCACGGCAGGACAGCCCCGGACCGGAGCGGTGCCCGAACCGCGTGCGGCATCGGCCCGGCGGACCCGCGTTCATGGCGCCTGCGGCTTCCACTTGATCGAACAGCCCATGCTCGGAAACTGCGGCAGCGGCGGACTGCGGCCGGCGGCGACCGCGTGCATCGCCCGGTACAGCTCCCGCGGTGCATCGGCCACGAGCTCCTTGCGCGAGGCATCCAGTCGGCCGCGATAGCGCAGCCGCAGCTGCGCGTCGAAGCCGAAGAAGTCCGGCGTGCAGACCGCCCCGTAGGCACGCGCCACGTCCTGCGATGCGTCATGCAGATAGGGGAAGTCGAAGCCGGCCCCGTGGGCGAACCCGTGCATGTTCGACCGCGAGTCCTCGGGGTAGGCATCGGCATCGTTGCTGTTGATCGCCACCACGCCGATGCCCAGCGCGCGCAATGCGCGCGCATCGCGCACGAGGTGCGGCAGTACCGAGCGCACATAAGGGCAGTGGTTGCAGATAAAGGCGACGACCAGGCCGCCGGGTCCGCGCAGGTCGGCCAGCGTGAACATTCGACCACTGACGTCGGGCAATCTGAAGTCCGATGCGCAGGAACCGATTTCGCCGGGAGGAGCGGTCGTCGCCATGGCTCGTCGCGCACGCCGCTCAGGCGGCCCGGGTACCGTGCTCGGCGCAGGTGCGCGCGAAACGTTCCAACGCCAGCGGCTTGATCCTGCCGGCCTGGCCCGCGCAGCCGAACGCCTCGAAACGCTCCTTGCAGATGCCGCTGGCCGCAGCTTGTGCCGCCTTGAGACAGGCCCGCGGATCGAATTCCTCGGGCTTCTGCATCAGCAGCCTGCGCATCGCACCGGTCATCGCCAGACGGATGTCGGTGTCGATGTTGACCTTGCGCACGCCGTGGCGGATGCCCTCGACGATCTCCGCCACCGGCACCCCGTAGGTCTCCTTGATCGCACCGCCGAATTCGCGGATGACCGCCAGCCATTCCTGCGGCACCGAACTCGATCCGTGCATCACCAGATGCGTGTCCGGCAGCCTTGCATGGATGGCCTTGAGCCGGTCCATGGCCAGGATCTCGCCGCTGGGCGGTCGCGTGAACTTGTAGGCGCCGTGCGAGGTGCCGATGGCGATGGCCAGTGCGTCGACACCGGTCTGGCTGACGAAATCGGCGGCCTGCTCGGGATCGGTCAGCAACTGCGAATGATCCAGTGTGCCGGCAGCGCCGACGCCATCCTCCTCACCCGCCTGCCCGGTCTCGAGCGAGCCGAGGCATCCCAGTTCGCCCTCGACCGAGACGCCGACCGCGTGCGCCATCTCGACCACGCGCCGGGTCACCTCGACGTTGTAGGCATACGACGACGGCGTTTTCATGTCGGCCAGCAGCGAGCCGTCCATCATCACGCTGGAAAAACCGCTGCGGATGGAGGCCTGGCAGACCGCGGGGCTGGCGCCGTGATCCTGGTGCATCACCACCGGCAGGTGCGGATACATCTCGATGGCTCCCTCGACCATCCGGCGCAACATCGGTTCGCCGGCATACTTGCGTGCTCCGGCCGAGGCCTGCAGGATCACCGGCGCGTCGCAGGCATCGGCCGCGATCATGATCGCGTTGATCTGCTCGAGGTTGTTGATGTTGAAGGCCGGCACGCCGTAACCGTGCTCGGCAGCGTGGTCCAGCAGTTGACGCAGTGCGATCAAGGCCATGGCGCAGCTCCGCGGGTCAAGGGACGGGGAAACGGGGCGCAGCGATCGCGTCGGACGGCCACGCCGTCTGCAGCAGCGCCGGCAGCGCATCGATGCGCGACAGCAGGGGCACGCCGAATTCGCGCGGGTCCCGGCCTCGCGTATAGCCGTAGGTCACGCAGACGGCGCGGCAATTCGCGGCACGCGCCGCGGCCACGTCGATCGGCGAATCGCCGACCATCAAGGCGGTCATCGGCGCGATGCCGAGCTGTGCGCAGGCATGCAGCAGCGGCAGGGCCTGCGGCTTGCGCAGCGGCGTGCTGTCGCCGCCGACGATCACCGCGAACCGGTCGGCCACGCCGAGCGAACGCAGCAACGCCACGCTGAACGCGTGCGGCTTGTTGGTGACGACCGCCAGCGGCAGGTCGAGATCATGCAACCGGCGCAGCCCGGATTCGACGCCGTCATACAGCCGCGAGTGCCGGCCATTGGCCTGCGCATAGGCGTCGTCGAAGGCGCGATACGCCTGCTCGAGCAGCGGCTCCGCGGGTGGCCCGCGCAGCACCGCGGCCAGCGCCTGGCGCATCAGGTCGCGCTCGCCGGTACCGATCATGCCGCGGATGCGCGGCGCGTCCAGCGGCGCCAGCCCGAGTCCGGCCAGCACGTCGTTGGTTGCCTGCAGCAGATCCGGCACGGTGTCGGCGAGCGTGCCGTCGAGATCGAACAGGATGCCGTCCACCGCGGCGGCCAGCGGCCGGTCCATCAGGGCCGCTCCGCCGGCACCGGCACGCCTGTGGCGGCGGCGTTGCCGGCCATCCACGCTGATCGCGGACGCATCGGTCGATCGTCGCGGGGACACGGGCACGAGGGCTCCATGATCATCCTCAGCCGGCGCGCTTCTTGCGATCCATCAGCTGCAGGATCATCGGCGTGAAGATCATTTCCATCGCCAGGCCCATCTTGCCACCGGGCACCACGATGCTGTTGGGCCGGCTCATGAAGGAGTCGTGCAGCATGTTGAGCAGGTACGGAAAGTCGATGCCGCGGGGGCGCGCGAAGCGGATCACGACGAAGCTCTCGTCGGCCGTCGGAATCTCGCGGGCGATGAACGGATTGGAGGTGTCAACCGTCGGCACGCGCTGGAAATTGACATGCGTGTTGCTGAATTGCGGACAGATGTAGCGCACGTAGTCGGGCATGCGCCGAAGGATGGTGTCGACGACCGCCTCCTCGGTGTAGCCGCGATGGGTCTGGTCGCGCTTGATCTTCTGGATCCACTCGAGATTGAGGATCGGCACCACGCCGATCAGCAGGTCCGCGTGGCCGGCGATGTTGACGCCGTCGAGCTTCACCCCGCCGTGCAGGCCCTCGTAGAACAGCAGGTCGCTGTCGGCTGACACCTCGGTCCACGGCGTGAAGGTGCCCGGCTCCTGCTTGAAGGGCGCCGCCTCGCCGGCATCGTGCAGGTAACGGCGAACCTTGCCTGCACCACGCTCGCCGTAGCTGCGGAACAGCGTCTCGAGCTCGTCGAACAGATTGGCCTCGGGGCCGAAATGGCTGAAGTGGCGATTGCCGGCGCGTTCCGCCTCCTGCATCACCCGGCGCATGCCGGCGCGGTCATAGCGATGGAACGAGTCGCCCTCGACCACCTGCGCGCGCAGCCCCTCGCGACGGAAGATGTGCTGGAAGCTCTGCATCACGGTGGTGGTGCCGGCGCCCGATGATCCGGTGACCGCAACGATGGGATGCTTGGTGGACATGCCGCACGCCCCTGGGTGATGACGGGATTCCGCACTGCCGATCGAATGCGCGACGTCCGGCGCGCTAGACCGGATCCGGGCGCAGCAGCGAACGTTCGTTGAACAGCGGCGAGACGAAGGGGCAATCACTGCCATCCGCATGCTCGCGGTGGTAACGCTCGATGCGCGCGACTTCATTGCGCGATCCGAGGATGACCGGGATGCGCTGGTGCAGTTCGCCGGGCACGATGTCGAGGATGCGCTCGCAGCCGGTGCTCGCGCTGCCGCCGGCCTGCTCGACCAGCAGTGCCATCGGATTGGCCTCGTAGAGCTGCCGCAGGCGGCCCGGTTTGCCCGGCACGCGGGTGTCACGCGGATACATGAACACGCCGCCGCGCATCAGGATGCGGTGCACCTCCGCAACCAGCGAGGCGATCCAGCGCATGTTGAAGTCGCGCTCGCGCACGCCGCTCGCGCCGGACTTGCACTCGCTCACGTAACGCTGCACCGGCGCCTCCCAGAAGCGCTCGTTGGACGTGTTGATGGCGAATTCGCCGGTATCGGCCGGAATCGCGAGATCGCGATGGGTGAGGATGAAGTTGCCGATCTCGCGGTCGAGGGTGAAACCGTGCGTGCCTTGCCCGATGGTCAGCACCAGCATCGTGCTCGGCCCGTAGATGGCATAGCCGGCGGCGACCTGGCGCATGCCGGCCTGCAGGAAATCGGCGACTGCCGCCGGCGCCACGCCGCCCGGATGCGCCAGCACCGAGAAGATCGAACCGACCGCCACGTTGACGTCGATGTTCGAGGAGCCGTCGAGCGGATCGAACGCCAGCAGGAAGGGGCCGCGGGCGTACTCGGCGGGAATCGCGCAGGGCTGTTCCATCTCCTCCGAGGCCATGCCGGCCAGCAGGCCGCCCCACTCGCAGTGGCGCAGGAAGATCTCGTGGGTCAGCACGTCGAGCGGCTTCTGCACCTCGCCGTGCACGTTGCGCGATGCCAGCGAGCCGTGGCGCCCGTCCAGCGCGCCCTTGGCGACGATCGCGGCAATCGTCTTGACGGCGGCGGCGACGTCCACCAGCAGCGCGGCAAGCTGCTGCTCGCGCGCGCTGCCGCGCAGCTGCTCGATCAGGAATTTCGACAGGGTCGGGCGCGCGTACGGCATGACTCACTCTCCTTCCTTCGTCGGGCTTCGCCGCGGCGCATCGCCGGGCGTGTCCGCCGCCGCGCCGAGGCCGCCGTCGAACACGCGGCTGGCGCGGATGTCCGCGGCAACCAGGGTCATCAGTTCCTCGGCGCTCTCGGCCGCGACGCCGGAGCCTGCCAGCGCCTGCCGGAACAGCCGGTTGGCCTGGCGCAGACGCGCGCGGTCGAGCGCATTGCGCATCGAGCGGGCGTTGGCGAAGTGCGGCTGGACGAGACGCCGGCCGATGTAGTCGCGCAGCGCCTGCAGGCCGCCGGCGTCGAAGCGGTAGTTCATCCGCGTCGCCATCAGCCGGGTGATCGCCAGCAGCTCGTCGGTGCCGTAGTCGGGAAAGTCGATGTGGTGCGCGATGCGCGAAGACAGGCCCGGATTGCTGCGGAAGAACGTGTCCATGCGGTTCTTGTAGCCGGCCAGGATCACGACCAGGTCGTCGCGCTGGTTCTCCATCACCTGCAGCAGGATCTCGATCGCTTCCTGTCCGTAGTCGCGTTCGTTCTCCGGCCGGTACAGGTAGTAGGCCTCGTCGATGAACAGCACGCCGCCCATCGCCCGCTTGAGCACGTCCCTGGTCTTGGGTGCGGTATGTCCGATGTACTGGCCGACCAGGTCGTCGCGCGTCACCGACACCAGCCGGTTGCTGCGCACATGGCCCAGCCGGTGCAGGATGTCGGCCATGCGCTGGGCGACGGTGGTCTTGCCGGTGCCGGGATTGCCGGTGAAGCACATGTGCAGACTGGGCGGCCCCGATGCCAGGCCGTGCGCGCGCCGCGCCTTGTCCACCACCAGCAGGGCGGCAATGTCGCGGATGCGGGATTTCACCGGCGCCAGGCCCACCAGCTCGGCGTCGAGCTGGTCCAGCACCTCGGCCATGCCGGACTCGCGATA
>JAGWPB010000070.1 GCA_028870665.1 Lysobacteraceae bacterium | reverse complement strand
GAATTGCTGGGGCATGTCGCTCATGAGGTGGGCGCGGCCCTGTTCGCGTTGCGTGCGCAGGCCACCGAAGCGCGTGCGCAGGCCAGCGAGACCCAGTTGGCCGAAGCGCGCGCGCGCGAAGCCATGCTTTTGGAAACCATGCGAGCGCTTGGCGCATCGGCAACGTCATAAGGCGCGCTCTGAATTTCTCCGGTAATCGGGTGCTGGGATGGCGGCCGCTTCGGGCCCAGGTGCGCCTCACGGCCTTGGCCCGTTGCCAGGCCAACTCCAGCCGACTTCCGGCTGCCGCTCTCGGCCTACGTTGAACATCTGCAAAAGGCAATGAGCCATCAGCCGTGTCGCCGGCAGTACGTGACACAGTGCTCGCCTTTGCAAAATCTTGCAGCGCGCCAAGCGCTCGAAACATAGCCTGTGCCTGCGTTGCTTCGGCGAGGCGCGATGCGGTGGTCTGGGCATGTCGAGCGGGAGCTGAGCCGCGCCTCCAGTGGCGACTGCACCCAAGGCGATGCGCTGCAGGAAAGGAGGATACGGATCGGACCCGCCTTGGGTAACGAAGTCGGTGTATCAGGTGCATCATAAGAGTTGCCAATCGCACATTTCCCATGCCGCCATCAACCACCGATTCCGCTGCCATACCTGACACGAGCGCACCGCAAGCTGCCTTCGCGGCGGTTCCGGAAGCGTTCGACGGCCTGGCAGGGGGCCATGCGCTGGATGCCCTGCTGGACTGGCTGGGCGAAGCCGTCTGTGTCACCGACGGTCAATACCGATATCTGGCCGCCAATGCCGCCATGGCGGCGATCTATGGCTTGCGCGATCCGGCCGAGATGCTCGGGAGGACCGCTTTCGACCTCTATCCCGACTTTCGTCAGTCGGTCTTCTTCGAGGCTTGCGCCGCGGTCGTGCGCGAGCAGGCGCCCCAGAGCCGTATCGGCTACTCGGGGGTTGCCCGTGGCTGGGTCACCATTCGCGTGGCGCCGCTGGGACGAGACCGTTACGCGCTGGTCGTCCATCGCATCACCCATCGTACCGATGCCACGATGACCCTGCAGCAGCACGACCGGCTGACCGCGCTGCCCAATCGCTGGCGCCTGGAGGACGATATCGGGCGCCAGACCGACCCGAATGCCGGCGGCGGCGTTCTGGCGCTACTGGACGTCCGGCGCTTCCGCAGCCTGTTGCACGCGTTCGGCGCTGGCGAGGGCGACCGGGTACTCGTCGAGATTGCAGCACGCATCCAGAACAACCTGCGCTTGCCGCAGCAGGCCTATCGCTATGGCGACGATCGATTCGCGATCTGGGCGCCCGATGGGCAGGAGTCGTTGCGCGCCAGCCTGGCCAGTGTGCGCAACGCCCTGGCGGCTCCATTCGTGCTCGACGGTGTGCCAGTGCACATCCAGTTCTGCATTGGCCGCGCAAACCATGCGCTGACCAGCACCGTCCAGAAGACGATCATCCAGGCAGAGTGCGCGCTGGCGGCAGCCAAGGCGGGACCCCAGCATGACGTGGAGTTCCATCCAGGGCTGTCCGGACCGGGACCGGATCCGGTCCTGACGACCCATCTGCGCGCTGCCATCGACGACGGCCACCTGGATGTGCACTTTCAGCCCATCGTCGATGTGCTGGACGGACGCACGGTGTACGCCGAGGCATTGGTACGCTGGAACCATCCGCAGCATGGTCTGCTGCTCCCGGGCGCATTCCTGCCATTGGCCGAGGACGCCGGCTGGATGATGGCGATTGACCGGTACGTGCTTGACCGCGCCGTCGCATTTGCCGCCCAGGCCGCGCGCGAAGGCAACCCGTTCGGCGTCGCGGTCAACCTTTCCGTGGATTCGGTGGACGACCCGGGTACGGTCGACGCCGTCCAAGTCGTGCTGCGCACGCACGGACTGCCGCCGTCAAAGCTGCTGCTGGAGGTCACCGAATCGTCCTTGATCCGCCAGCCCGAGCGCAGCCGCGATGTCGTTGCCGCACTTCGCGGGCTCGGAGTATCGACGGCAATTGACGACTTCGGCTCCGGGCAGGCCGGATTCACCTATGTCGCGAGCTATCCGTCGCAGGTGGTGAAGATCGACCGTTCCCTGGTAGCCCCGCTGCCGGACTCGCATACCCACCGGGTGATGGTCAACAACATCATCCGCATGATCCACGGCCTCGGGTCACTGGTGGTGGCGGAAGGCGTCGAGACGCCGTGGCAGCGTGACGCCTTGCAGGCGATGCAGTGTGACATGCTGCAGGGCTGGCTGGTGGCCAAGCCCATGGCCCCGGGCGCGTTCATGAACTGGCTGCGCGCACACGGAGGCACCGGGGACATTGCATCCCCGGTGCGCTAATCGCAAGGTCAGAACGAAACCATCTCCGGCGAGACCCAGCCGGGACCGAGACGGTAGACGTCCAGGGGTATCTGTTCTCCGTTGATCCTGGTTTCCGTCATTTTGCCGACTTCCTCAAACCCGCAGCGGTGCAGGATGGTCTGCATCTTCCGATTGTCGCGGTGCGTGCGCGCATAGACCGGCCATGGCGCGGCAGCCTGCCGAATCACCTCCGCGGCGGGCGCCATGAACAGCGGGAACATGCCCTGGCCCCAGACATTCGGGTGCAGAGCCAGCCCCAGCTCATGCCCGTCCTCGTAGGGGCGCACCACCACCATGCCGCGCCACTCGCCCGTATTGCGGTCCACGCCCGATATGGCCACGCGCATGTAACTGCGGTCCTCGCGCAGCAGCTTGTCGATGTGGGTGGCCATGCTGGCGAGGTCTTCGGGCGCATCCCAAAGTAGAAACGCGTTAAACGCCGGGTTGCGGGTGGCCGTGAACCACGGAAACGCGTCGCAGCGGGCCATCCTGCGGAAGGCGATGGCACTGGAGGCGCTGCGCTCGTAGGCCTGGGCGATGGCGAACAGGTTTTCCGGCTGGAGCGGAGCTGCCGTGGATGCTGATGTTGTTGCTGTTGCTGTTGCTGTTGCTGTTGACATGACTGTTCCCTGAGTGCGGGCGAGATTGCCCGCTTCCCAGTCTTTCGCTTCCAGCGGCCGCCACAACAGCCCTCCACCCGGAGCCGGCGGCCGAAACCGGGGATCAGAGCGCACTTTGCCCGGCCGCCCCTTCGGACCGGGCGCAGCCCGTCATGCCTGCACACCGGGTCTCGCAGTCACCGCCCGCATCCATCCACCTTGATGCTCGCGGCAGCCCGCCGGGCTTCGTCCCATGACCTGCAGCAGGGATCAACACCCCCGCGCGGGCTGATATCGTTGGCCGATCGAGGGGAGGGATGTCATGCGCAACGCGATCGTGAAGTGCCTCGGCGGCGTGGCCGCCGCGCTGTTGCTGGTCAGCGGTGCCGTGCCGGCGGCCCCGGTTCCCTTGCTGTTGCAGACGCCGACGCTGTCGGCGACGCGCATCGCCTTCGCCTACGGCGGCGAGATCTGGACGGTGCCGCGCAGCGGGGGCGACGCCACGTTGCTGGTCGGCGGGCTGGGCACGGCCAGCGGTCCGCTGTTCTCGCCGGACGGGCGCACGCTGGCCTACACCGCGGACGTCAACGGCAACGCGGATGTGTTCGTGGTGCCGGCGACCGGCGGGCAGCCGACGCGCCTGACCTGGCATCCGGCCGCGGACGTGGCGGTGGGCTGGACGCCGGACGGCAGCGGCGTGCTGATCCGCTCGCATCGCGACGCCACCAACGATTCCGATGAGCTGTTCGTCAAGAAGCTCAGCGGCGGGATGCCGACGGCCCTGCCGCTGTCGATGGCCGAGCAGGGCGCGTACTCACCCGACGGCACGCATATCGCCTACAACCCGATCTTCCAGTGGGAGCCGGACTGGCGCGACTACCACGGCGGCCAGACGACGCAGATCTGGATCGCGCGGCTGTCCGATTCCAGCGTGGTCAAGGTGCCGCACGCGAATGCCAACGACCGCGACCCGATGTGGATGGGCGACACGGTCTACTTCCTGTCGGAGCGCGACGGCCCGGCCACGCTCTATGCCTACGACGTGCACAGTGGCCAGGTCACGCGGCTGATCGACAACACCGGCTTTCCGATCGACGGCGCCTCGGCGGCCGACGGCGCGATCGTCTACACGCAGATGGGCGCGCTGCATGTCTATGACGTGGCCACGCACCGCGACGTGCGCGTGCCGGTGCGCATCGACGGGCCGCTGCCGCAGACGGTGCCGCACTTCGTCAAGGTGGCCAGGCAGATCGTGCACGCCGGCATCTCGCCGACCGGCGCGCGTGCGGTGTTCGAGGCGCACGGCGAGATCCTCACGGTGCCGGCCGATCACGGCGACATCCGCGACATCACCCGCACCTCCAACGCCGCCGAGCGCGATCCGGCGTGGTCGCCGGACGGCAAGTCGATCGCGTACTTCTCCGACGCCACGGGCGAATACGCGCTCTACATCCGCAGTCAGGATGGCCTGGGCACGCCGCGCCGCATCGATCTCGGCCAGCCGCCGTCGTTCTTCTACAGCCCGATCTGGTCACCGGACGGCAAGCGCATCGCCTACAGCGACAAGCGGCTCAATCTCTGGTTCGTCGATCTCGATCACCCGACGCCGGTGAAGGTCGACACCGACCGCTACGACACGCCGCTGCACGAGTTCGACGCCAGCTGGTCGCCGGACGGGCGCTGGCTGACCTATACCAAGCAGCTGCCGAATCACCTGCGCGCGGTCTTCGTGTATTCGCTGGCCGACCGCAAGGCCACCCAGGTCACCGACGGCATGAGCGACTGCCTGTACCCGGTGTTCGATCGCAACGGCACATCGCTGTACTTCACCGCCAGCACCGACATGGGCCTGAGCACGGGCTGGCTGGACATGACCAGCGAGGCGCACCCGATCACCCGCAGCGTGTATGTGATGGTGCTGCGCAAGGACCTGCCGTCGCCGCTGCAACCGCGCAGCGACGAGGACCAGGGCCCCGCCGCCGCGGCGAGCAAGTCGAAGGACGAGGCCGGCAAGCCCGCCCCGGTGCGTGTCGCGATCGACTTCGACGGCCTGCTGCAGCGCACCCTGGCACTGCCGATCACGGCCGCCAACTACGTCGGCATGACGGCCGGCAAGAGCGGGGTGCTGTATCTGTTGCGGGCGCCGCAGGTGCCCGGCCGCGACGCGACGAGCGCGCTCGAGCGTTTCGATCTGCATGACCGCAAGACCGAGACCCTGGTCGAGGGCGTCAAGGACTTCGCGCTGTCCGGCGACGGCAACAAGATGCTCTACCGGAGCGGGGCGGGCTGGTTCATCACCGGCGCCGACAAGCCGGTGAAGCCGGGTGCGGGCAAGCTCAAGACCGCCGCCATGGAAGTGCACGTGGTGCCGCGCGAGGAGTGGGCGCAGATGTACGCCGAGGTCTGGCGCATCGAGCGCGACTTCTTCTACGACCCGCACGCTCACGGCCTGGATCTGGCCGCCGCCGAGCAGCGCTTCCGCCCGTATCTGGCCGGCGTCGGCAGCCGCCAGGACCTCGGCTTCCTGTTCCGCAAGATGCTCGCCTACATGTCCGTGGGCCACATGTTCGTGCGCGGCGGCGCCATGCCGGACATCACCCCGATCGACATCGGGCTGCTCGGCGCCGACTACAGCGTGGATCACGACCGCTATCGTTTCAGCCGCATCTACAGCGGCGAGAACTGGAACCCCGACCTGCACGCACCGCTGACCCAGCCGGGCGTGGACGTGCACGTCGGCGAGTACCTGCTGGCGGTCAACGGCCGGCCGCTGCACGCCAGCGACGACCTCTACAGCTTCTTCCAGCAGACGGTTGGCCAGCAGGTGGTGCTGCGGGTCGGCCCGCATGCCGACGGCCGCGGTGCCCGCGATGTCACCGTGGTGCCGATCAAGAGCGAGTTCGGCCTGCGTCATCTCGACTGGATCGAGCACAACCGGCGCCTGGTCGATCGCCTCAGCGGCGGCAAGCTGGCCTATGTGTACCTGCCCGACACCGCGGGCGGCGGTTTCGCCAGCTTCAACCGCTACTTCTTCGCGCAGACCGACAAGCAGGGCGCGGTGATCGACGAGCGTTACAACCACGGCGGCCAGCTGGCCGACTACATCGTCGACTATCTGCAGCGCCGCCCGATGAGCCGGGTGATGACGCGCGAGGGCCAGCCCTACACCGAGCCGACGCAGGCGATCTTCGGTCCCAAGGTGCTGCTGATCAATCAGTTCTCCGGCTCCGGCGGCGACGCGCTGCCCTGGTACTTCAAGCGCATGCACATCGGCCCGCTGATCGGCGAGCGCACCTGGGGCGGCCTGGTCGGCATCGGCGGTTACCCGACCCTGCTCGACGGCGGCACCGTCACCGCGCCGCGCTGGGCGATCTCCGGCCTGCACGGCCACTGGGAGGTCGAGAACCACGGCATCGCGCCCGACATCGAGGTCTGGCAGAACCCGGCGCTGACGCGCCAGGGCCGCGATCCGCAGCTGGAACGCGGGGTCGAGGTGCTGATGCAGGACCTCAAGGAACATCCGGCGCCGGTCTATCCCGTGCCGCCGTATCCCGACTACCACCCGGTGCTGCCGCCGATGAGCGACACCACGGGCGGCACCTGATGGTGACGATCCCCGCGCCGGGCTGTGGGCGGCGCGGGCCGCGGGGAGCGGCATGAACACGATGCGGCGGGTCCTCGGCCTGCGCGACCTGGTGCTGCTCAATATCGCCGCCGTCGTCGGTCTGCGCTGGCTGTCGACCGCCGCGCAGATCGGACCGTCGAGCCTGATCCTGTGGGCGCTGGCGCTGGTCATCTTCTTCCTGCCGCTGGGCCTGTCGGTGGTGGAATTGAGCTCGCGCATCCCCGGCGAGGGCGGCCTGTATCTCTGGGCGAAGGCGGCGTTCGGCGACCGCCATGGCTTCATCGCCGGCTGGAGCTACTGGACCGCGAACATGGTGTTCTTTCCGTCATTGCTGCTGTTTGGTGCCGGCGTCGCGGTCTATATCGCCGGCGACCGTTGGCTGGCGCTGGCCGGCAATGACCTCTACAACGGCGCGTTCTGCCTGACCGCCTTGTGGGGCGCGACCGTGCTCAACATTTTCGGGCTGCAGCGGGCGAAGTGGCTGCAGAACATCGGTGGTCTCGCCACCTGGCTGATCGCCGGCCTGGTGATCCTGTGCGGCGCGTGGGCCTGGTACCGGTTCGGCGCGGCGACTCACTTCACGGCAACGAACCTGATGCCGAATCTCGCATCGCTGACGACGCTGGCCACGCTGGCGACGATCGCCCTGGCCTTTGACGGCCTGGAGCTGGGGCCGATCCTCGGCGGCGAGATCCGCGAACCGCGCCGGACGATTCCGCGCGCCATCCTGATCGCGGGCATCGCGATCGCGACCATCTACATCGCCGGCACCGCGGCCTTGCTGATCGCGTTGCCGGCTCGGCAGATCGACCTCGTCAGCGGCATTCCGCAGGCGCTGGCGAGCGTCGGCGACCGGCTCGGATTCCCACTGTTCGGCGCATTCGGCGCGGCGCTGCTCACGCTGTCGCTGCTCGGCGGCCTCGGCGCGTGGATCACCGGCACCGCGCGCCTGCCGTTCGTCGTGGGGGTCGATCGCTATCTGCCGAAACCGCTCGCCGCGCTGCATCCTAAATACGCCACACCGCATGTCGCGCTGCTGACCCAGGGCGTGATCGTGACCATCATCCTGATCGCCGCGCTGTCCGGCAGCACGATCCACGAGTCGTATCGGATGCTGATCGACATGACGCTGATCCTGACCTTCATCCCGCTGCTGTATATCTTCGCCGCGCTGCCGGTGCTGCGCTGGCGCGGCGTGGGCTCCGACCACGCGACCACGGCGATTCCGGGCGGAGCCATCGGCTGCTGGCTGACCTGCGGACTCGGTTTCGCCACCACGCTGCTGGCCATCGTCACCTCGATGCTGCCGCCGGAAAACGGCAGCAGCGCCGTGCTGTTCTTCCTCAAGGTCGTCGGTGGCTGCGTCCTGTTCATCGGCACCGGGCTGGCTTTCTACGCGCGCGGCAAGCAACCATGAATGCGCGTGGCGCCCTCAGGCCATCACCCATGCCGTTTCGAGCCGGATCGCCTGCTTGCGCGCTTCTTCGGGATTGAGGGCGCCCTGCGCCACCGCGCGCACGAAGGCTTGGCTTTCGCGCGCGCGCAGTGCAAACAGCGCGGCACCGACCTCGTGGGCAACATGGAACAGCAGCTCGCGCTCGTCCGCGACATAGTGCTCGCCGGGGCGCTGCCCGACCACGAGCGCGCCGAGCAGGCTGCCGCGCACCATCAGCGGGAAGGCGTATCCGTCCGCCCCGAGCTCGCCCGGAATGCCGTTGAGGTCGAGCTCGGCGTTGCGCGTGCGGAGCTTGATGAAAGCCGGATCACTGGAAACCGAGGGCAGCCAGCGCTCGGCCGAAGCCGATCAGCTGTTGCATCGTCACCACCTGTATGCGCAATCGGTGGCGCTGTTCCAGGTGGCGATCGCGCTGGGCGCCATCGCCGCGCTGACCCGCAAGCGGCTGGTCTGGATCGGTTCGATGGCACTGGGCGCGGTCGGCTGCGGCTTTCTGGCGCTGGCGCTGCTGGCGGTCTGAGAGCGGCGGATCGGCATGGAAGGTGAGTCGCCGGTGCCGTCCGCGCGCGTGACAAGCGGCTTCGGGCGATGCCCCGCCATGGGCCCGGGTTTGCCGGCAAGGCCGGTCGCATCCGGGGACTGACCGCGGCGCGGCACGAGCAGGCCGACGTGGCCGGCTCAATCGTCGGCGATGCACGCCAGCAGCGCCGCACCGTAGCGGTCGCGCTTGGTGTCGCCGACGCCGGAAATGCCGCGCAATGCGTCGAGGCTGTTCGGGCGGGCGACCGCGATGGCCTGCAGCGTGGCATCGCCGAACACCACGTAGGCGGGCACGCCGTGTTCCCGGGCGGTGGCCGCGCGCCAGGTGCGCAGGCGCTCGAACAGCGCGGCATCCGTGGCGGACAGGGCCGGCAGCGCCGCGCGCGCGGCCGCCGATTTTCCACTCGCGCCAGCGGCACCCCGCGTGCCGCGACGCTTGCGCTCGGTCCCGGGCTCGCGGCGCTTGAGCTGGACCCGGCGCTGTCCGCGCAGTACCTCGCGACTGGCCTCGCCGAGCTGCAGCACGTTGAAGTGCGCGGCATCCACCTCGACCAGATGCTGCGCGACGAGCTGGCGCAGCAGCAGGCGCCAGTCCTGCTCGCCCAGGTCGGCGCCGATGCCGAAGGTGGACACGGCGTGGTGGCCATGGCGATCGACCTTTTCGCTGCGCTTGCCGCGCAGCACGTCGATGATGTGGGTGGCGGCGAAGCGGGTATGGCTGGCCTGGTGGCAGCGGTAGATGGTCGACAGCAGCTTTTGCGCCGACTCGGTGGCGTCGATCAGATCCGGCGGTTCGAGGCAGTTGTCGCAATTGCCGCACGCCGTGCCGGCTTCATCGAAATAGGCCAGCAGGCGCACGCGGCGGCAGTCGGCGGCTTCGGCCAGCGCCAGCATGGCATCGAGCTTGGCGCCGGACAGGCGCTTGTAGGCGTCGTCGGCCTCGGACAACTCGATCAGCCGGCGCTGTTGCACCACATCGCTCAGGCCATAGGCCATCCACGCCTGCGCGGGCAGGCCATCGCGTCCGGCGCGTCCGGTCTCCTGGAAATAGCCCTCGATGGACCGGGGCATGTCCAGATGCGCGACGAAGCGCACATCCGGCTTGTCGATGCCCATGCCGAAGGCGATGGTCGCCACCATCACGATGCCGTCCTCGTCCAGAAAGCGGCGCAGGTGCGTGCTGCGCGTCGCGGCCGGCAGCCCGGCGTGGTAGGGCAGGGCGCGGATGCCGTGGCCGGCGAGCATCGCGGCCACGTCCTCCACGGTGTTGCGCGACAGGCAATAGACCACGCCGCAGTCGCCCGCATGCTCGCCGCGGATGAACTGCAACAGTTGCGCGCGGCCGTCGCGCTTTTCCACCACGCGGTAGCGGATGTTGGGGCGGTCGAAGCTGGCGATGAAGGCGCGACCGTCGAGCAGCAGGCGTTCGGCGATCTCCCGCCGCGTCGGCACGTCGGCGGTGGCGGTCAGCGCGACGCGTGGCACCTCGGGCCAGCGCTCGCGCAGGATCGCCAGCTGGCCGTATTCCGGGCGGAAGTCGTGTCCCCACTGCGACACGCAGTGCGCCTCGTCGATGGCGAACAGCGCAATGCGGCACTCCTCCAGCAGGCGCTGGCCGGATTCGCTCAGCAGCCGCTCGGGCGCCATGTACAGCAGGTCCAGTTCGCCGCGCCGCGCCTGCTCCTGCACCGTGCGCGCCGCTTCGGCGTCGAGGGTGGAATTGAGAAACGCCGCGCGCAGGCCCAGCTCGCGCAGCGCGGCGACCTGGTCCTGCATCAGCGCGATCAGCGGCGAGACGACGATGCCCACGCCCGCGCGCAGCAGCGCCGGGATCTGGAAGCACAGCGACTTGCCGCCGCCGGTCGGCATCAGCACCAGGGCGTCGCCGCCGGCGCTGACGTGGTCGATGGCCTCGCGCTGCAGGCCGCGAAACGCCGGATAGCCCCAGACGTGCTGCAGCAGGCGTTCGGCGTCGGGCGGCGCTGGCGGGGTTGCACTCATCGGGTCACTCGCGCCGATCAGGGCGCTGGAATGGACTCTGCGCCAGCGATCGGGCGCAGGCCGCGATTGTCCCTGATCGCAGCGCTGCGCGGTGGCCGGGCGATGCGCTACGTTAGGCGCCGGTTACTCCCGGATCGTCGCCATGTCGCAGCCGAAAGCCCCGCCGGACAGTGCCCGCCTCGACCGCGTCGTCGCCGAGGCGCGGCGCGCGGCCGAACAGCGCAACAACGGCTACCGCGAGCGGGCGCTGAAGCTGTACCCGTGGGTCTGCGGACGCTGCGCGCGCGAGTTCACCCGCGCCAACCTGCAGGAACTCACCGTGCACCACCGCAACCACAATCACGACGACAACCCGGCCGACGGCAGCAACTGGGAGCTGCTGTGCGTGTACTGCCACGACAACGAACACTCGCGGTTGATCGATCATGCCGCGGGCAGCCTGGGCGGCGCCGGCGAGGTCGCCGCGGCGACGGGCAAGCCGTTCGCCGATCTCAAGGCGCTGCTGGCGCGCGGCAAGGGCTGAGCGGGCGATTGCACCGCGCCAGGGTCCAAGCTGTCCTCCCCAGGCAAGGCCTGAACAGGGTCAGGCCTTGCCAATCCATGGAGGGCTTGCCGCGCAACGAGCGCGCGAGTGCCTGCCGCGGCGTGGCCGAGCCCGGAGCTGCACCGGACTCGGTGCCTCCCGGCAAGTCCGGGACGGACTTGCCGGAGGTTCCCTAGAGCGTCGAGCAATCGATGACGAAGCGGTACTTCACATCGCTCTTGACCATGCGCTCGTAGGCGGCATCGATGTCCTGGGCGCGGATCATCTCGATGTCGGCGACGATGCCTCGCTGCGCGCAGAAATCCAGCATTTCCTGGGTCTCGGCGATGCCGCCGATCAGCGAGCCGGCGATCGAGCGACGCTTGAAGATCAGGTTGCCGACGTTCGGCGAAGGATGCGAATGCTCCGGCACGCCCACCAGAACCAGGGTGCCGTCGCGCTTGAGCAGGCTCGAGTAGGTATCCAGCGAATGACTGGCGGCGACGGTATCGAGGATGAGGTCGAAGGTGCCGGCATGCGCCTTCATTTCGTGGTCATGACGCGAGATCACCACCTGGTCGGCACCGAGATCCAGCGCAGCCTGCCGCTTGCCCTCGGCGGTCGTGAAGGCCACCACATGGGCACCCAGGGCGTGCGCCAGCTTGACGCCCATGTGGCCGAGCCCGCCGATGCCGACAATGCCCACCTTCTTGCCGGGGCCAATACCCCAGTGGCGCAGGGGTGAATAGGTGGTGATGCCGGCGCACAGCAGCGGGGCCACGGCTGCAAGTTGGTTTTCCGGATGGCGGATCCTCAGCACGAATGTCTCGTCCACCACGATCCGCTGCGAGTACCCGCCCAGGGTATGGCCGGGCGCATCGCTCGTGGG
>JAGWPB010000069.1 GCA_028870665.1 Lysobacteraceae bacterium | reverse complement strand
GGGACGCTCGATCGCCAGATTCAGCGACAGCAGCGCGCCCATCGACAGGCCGCCCACGAACAGGCGGTCGACGCGGCCGCGCAGGCGCTCGGCGGCGGCCTCGACGCTGTCCATCCAGTCGCGCCAGCCGGTCGCCAGCAGATCGTCGGTGTCACCGCAGTGACCGGCCAGCTGCATCGCGTAGACGGTGTAGCCCTGCCGCTGCAAACCCTTGGCGACAAAGCGCATTTCCGCCGGAGTCCCGGTCAGGCCGTGGATCAGCAGCACGCCGTCGCGGCCGCCCTCCAGCAGATAGTCCACCTGTTTGATCATGAGACTCCGGGGTCATGCGAGGGTCAAAACGGGGATGCACCCTACATCAGTTTGCCCGACGCCGCCTCAACGCGCGCTGACGCAAATCTTACGGCCCCGCAAACTGCGATGGCGGACATGCCGGCGATCCTCAACCGCCGTCGGGTCCGTCCGCGCCGTGCGAGCGCACCCAGGTCGCCAGATCGGGGTCCAGCGTGCTCCAGTCGATGTGGCGGGCGCCCCAGGCGTAAAGCCGGTGCACCAGCGGATTGCGGTGCGCGCTGTAATTGGTCAGCGGCAGCAGCCGGTGGCCGAGCTCGATCTTCGGCGCATAGCCGGTCTGGCCGCTCTGGATCGACGTGGCGCCCTGCGTCAACGCCCAGTCCACCGCGGCGTCCCAGAGACGGAAATACAGGAAACTCTCGCGCGGCTGCGTGTAGTCGAGGCCGATGAACTTGTTGATGACGTGCTCGCCGAGCAGGAAGCACAGCATGAACGCGACCGCCCGCCCGCCCGCCGGCTCGCGCAGGATGATGAAATGGCTGACATCGCAGGTCGCGATCTCGGTGAAGAATGCCGGGGTCAGGCGCTCGAACTGGGTGGCGCCCTTTTCGTAGGTCTGCCAGAACAGCGCGAACAGCGCGTCCAGGGTAGCGGCATCGGGATGCTGCAGCGCCTCGATGTCGTAGCGGAACGGCGCCGACAGGCGCAGCTTCTTCTTCAGCTTGTTGCGCCGCGAGCTCTTCAGGCTGGCGAGGTAGGCCGCCTTGTCGGGCCCCGGCAGGTCGACCACGCTGCCGGGAAAACTCGCTGCCGGGAACAGGCCGTTCGTGCGTGCGAGTTGCGCGAAGTCCGATGCGTAGGCCGCCGGGAAGTCCTTCCAGACCCGCAGGCGGGCGCCCAGCACGCGCGCCTGCCGGCGCAGGGCGCGGTCGAGCGCGCGCAGGACCGGCAGGCGCTCGACGCCCGGCAGCAGGCCGACCCGGCCCTCGTCACTGCAGGGCGAGCCGATGAACAGGGTGCGCTGCTGCAGCAGCGACGGTGCCAGACGCTCGAGCCGCGCGATGGTGGTGGCCAGGCTCTCCGGCGCGACCAGGCGCAACGGCACGTCCATCAGGAAGGCGGGCGCGAGAGCGAGCGCATGCCGGGTGTCGTACACCTGGGCGTAGAAAAACCGGAATTGATCCTGCAGCCCGGACCGTTCCAGTGCCCGGTACCACCAGCGGCCCTCGAACGGTGGCGGAAAACACTGCGCCCACAGTGACGCCGCGACCTCCGCCTCGGATTCCACCCACTCCACATCAAGCATGCCCGGCATCCCCTCGTCCGTGCCGATGGATCCGCTCGCGGGTGGGGTCTGCAAGCCGGCTGTCCTGCCGGCGCCGCCCCGTGGTCCCGATCGCGGCATGTGTTCCGATCCGTTGCGGCCGGCCGCAGGCGGCGACAAAGGACGTCACTGTAGCAACGCCGCGCGCGGGGTTCAGCCCGCGCCGGCCTTCGCGCGGGCACGCAGGCTCTGCCGCAGCGTGTCGACGATGCGCGCAAAGCGCGCGTCGTCCAGCCAAGGGCTGTTGCCGATCGTCAGGGTGCGGGCGGCAAAGTCGCGCGCACGGGGTACCGCCGCCGCCGGCACCACGCCGTGCAGGAACGGATAGTCCGGCAAGGCGCGCGCAAACAGCCGGCCCACGCCAAGCCCGCTCGGCCACAGCTGTGCCAGTGCGGCGTCGCGGCCGGCCGCGTCTGGCAGCTGCACCAGCAGGTAGGGCCAGACCGGGCTGCTGCCCGGCACGCCCCGGCAGACCCGCACGCCCGGCAGCGCCTCGAGCGCCGCCACGCGGCGCGCGGCGCGCTCGCTGTCGGTTGCATGCGCGGCGTGCAGTCGCGCCAGCGCGCGCACTCCCACGCGTGCGCGCCAGCGGCCGGGGCGATGCAGCGGGACACCGAGGCCGACGTCGTCGCGGCAGGCGGCGATCACGTCACGTCGCGCCAGCGCGCGGCGCAGCGGCCGGCCATAGACCAGACCCAGCATGGACGGCCGGTACAGCGCGGCGTAGCCCAGCAGTTCGATGCAGGTCATCAGCTCGTGCAGCGGGTGGCGATGCAGCAGACGCGCGGCGGACTCATGCAGCGCCGCGCGTACGGCGGGATCGCGCGCGACCAGCAGCCCGCCCGCGGCGATCGTGAGGCCCTTGCCGATGCCGAAGCTGAACAGGCCGACGTCTCCGGCGAGGCCGACGCGCTGATCGCCGCGTGTCGCGCCGAACGCCTGCGCGGCGTCCTCGATCACGAAGGTGCCGTGGCGCGCGGCGACCGCGCGGGCCGCATCGATGTCCGCCACCTGGCCGGCGAGGTGGGTCGGCAGCACCGCCAGCGTGTCGTCATCGACGGCCGTCGCCAGGGCATCCGGATCGAGATCGAAGCGGTCCGGTGCAAGATCGACGGGCACCGGCAGCAGGCCCGCGCGCACTACCGCCAGCGGTACCAGCGGGCAGGTGTAGGCGGGCACCGCGACCGTGCGCCGCCGCGGTGCCAACGTCTTCAGCGCCTCCAGCGCGACCACCAGCGCGGCGGTCCCGGAGCCGGTCAGCAGTGCGTCGCCGCTGCCGAGCCAGGCTGCCGCGGCTGCCGCCAGGTCAGACTCGCCGCGCGGCGCGAGATCGCTCCAGCGCAGCGGCACGCCCGCGGTCGGCGGCAGCTCAACAGGCATGCGTCGTCTCTGCCTGCGCCACTTCGTCCTCGGCGCGGGCCAACACCAGGATGCCCAGCACGATCAGCGCCGCGCCGAGCAGCTGCAGCGGCGCCAGGCGCTCGCCGAACAGCCAGGCCGAGGCGGCCATCACGCTGACCACCTGCAGATGCGACGCGGCAAAGGCCGGCCCGACCGGCGCGTGCTTGAGCAGGGTCATGTAGGTGACGAAGGCGCCGAGGTAGCCGGCGATCGCCCCGTAAACCCAGGGTTCGCGCAGCACCCGCAGCAGCCAGCCGGGATCGATCGCGAAGGGCGCGGCGTGGAGCGCGGCCAGCTTGAAGCAGAGCTGCGCGGCGGTATCGATCGCCATCAGCAGCAGAAAGCCCACGAGGTAGAAGCGCCAGCGCGTGCTCATCCGATCCCCACCAGGACCACGCCCAGGGTGATCAGCGCGACGCCGAGCAGCCGCCGCGCCGTCAGGCGCTCGCCGAACAGCCAACGTCCGCCCAGCATCACCGCCGTCATGTTCAGGCACGACAGCAGCACGCCTTCGGCCAGCGGCACCACCGACAGGAACGCCAGCCAGGTCACGAACTCGCAGGCGAACGCGGCGATGCCGAGCCAGAGCCAGGGCCGCACGGCCATCGCGCGCCAGTGACCGAGGCCCTCGCCCGGCACTCCGCTGGCGGCCTTGAAGGCGAGCTGGCCGCCGGTGTCGAACACCAGCACCAGCAGCCAGAGGGCAAAGCTGATCGGAGGCATGCGCGGCTCGCGGCGGGGAGCGCCGAGTATCGCCGCGGCGGGCCGGCTGCGCCAACGGCTCGTGCCCGGAGCATGGCCCGCGATCCTGCGGCAGCAAGAGCGCGGGCGTCGTCTCAGTGCAGCGGCGAGAGGATCGCGTCGAGGTAGTCCGGCGTGCCCGGGATGCGCTCGAGGTGCGGATAGCGCAGGCCGCCGTGGTCGTTCACCGCCACCGCGTCGATGTGGCCCTGGTTCTCGACCGTCAGCATGATCGGCGCGCTACCGCCCTTGGCCGCGGTGATCGCCTCGTCGAGCACCGACGGGCTGTAGACGTGATCGCCGATCGCGATCAGCTTCATGCCCGGGGCCAGTCCGGCCTGCCAGGCGGGGCCGTTCCATTGCACGTCGGTCAGCGTGCCGTCCTTGCCGACGCCGAAGCCGATCGAGGCGGCGTAGTCGGTCGTTCCGGAGCGCTTGGCCGCCGCCGCGAGGAAGGCGTTGGGCTGGTCGGTGTAGACCAGCTTCCAGCCCGCGCGCTCGATCCCGCCCAGCGGCGGCGTCGCGCGCACGTCGTCGATGTGCGTCTGCAGGAACCGCTTCCAGTCGGAAGGCGCCACCTGATCGAGCGCCTTGACCACGTCGTCGAAGGTGTAGGTGAGGGTGTCGACGCGGCCGTCGTCGACGCCGAAGAACACGCGCGCGAAGTCGTTCAGCGACTTGCGGCCGCGGGTCAGCTGGCGCAGTCGCGCATCGACGTCCAGCCAGGTCAGCGCGCCCTCGATGTAGTAGTCCTCGCCGCGCTGCCAGTTGGCCCAGTCGGGCTTGAGAATGCGGTTCTTGTCGATGATCGGCTGGGCGGTGGTGTCCTCGACGCTGCGCCACCGGCGGCCGGTGCGCAGCGCCATGCTGGAGGCCGCGGCGGCGAACACGTCGCGCGCCTGTGCCTTGGTCCACAGCCCGGCGCGCGCGGCCAGCACGTCACCCCAGTACTGGGTCTGGCCCTCGTACACCCACAGCAGCGTGTCTTGCATCGGCACGTTGAAGTTGGGCGTCCACAGGTCGGCCGGACGCCGGAACTTGCCGTTCCAGGAGTGGGTGTACTCGTGCGAGAGCAGGTCGCGTTCGGTCCAGGTCCCGGGATCGGTGAAGTAGCCCGGCACGGTGCCGTCTTCGCTGGACTGATGGTGCTCGAGGCCCTGGCCGCCGAGGCGGTCGGACAGCCACAGCAGGAAGTCGTAGTGCCGGTAATGCTGCGCGCCGAACAGGCGCAGCGCCTGGGTCACCAGCGCCCGGTGCGCGGCCAGCAACGCGGGCGGAATCTTCAGATCGGCGGCGCGGTCGGCGACCACGTCGAGATGCACCGGCACCGTGGCGCCCGGTGCAAGGTCGATGCGCTCGAAGTGCCGGCCCGCGATCAGCGGCGAATCGATCAGGGTGTTGAGCGGCGTCGGCCGGAAATGCACCACGTCACCGTCGCGCGCGGCCACCTCCAGTGCGCTGGCGAACGGCCAGCCCGGCGGCAGCGCCAGCGTCGGCGCGACGGTGATGTCGCGCGAGAAATGGCCGGCCGGATACAGCAGCACGGTGTTCCACGGCAGGTCGAGCATCTGCGGCGACATCAGCACGCGCCCGCTCCCGGGACTGACCGCGCTCATGAAGTCGAAATGCACCTCGAGGCTGGATACTCCAGCCGGCACCTTAACGTGGAAGGCGAACACATCGACCGGATCGCGCGTCCACGCCAGCGCCTGGCCATTGGCCTCGATCTTCAGTCCGGCAACGCCGATGATCGGGCCGGAGGGGCCGTGATTGCCGGGAATCCAGCGCGGATAGAGCAGTGTCAGCGGCCCGGGACCGGCGACCGGGATCGTCTCGCGCACGCGGTAGACCTTCCGTGTCACGTCGCGCGCATCGACATGCAGGGCGATGGTGCCGGGGTAAGGCCGATCGGCCGGCGCCGGCACCGCGGCGGTCGGCACCGCGTAGGGCGTCGCGGCGGGCGCGGCGGCAGGCAGGGCGAGCGCGAGGGCGAGGGCGGACGCGAGAGTGGCGCGGCGGGGGGTGCAGAGCATGGCGATTCCTGTGCGGTCGGGGCGCGGCCGGCGCATCGCGCCGACCGCTGCGGAGCTGCATGCGCTCGGTTCAGCGGAGCGCGCGCACGATCGCGTCAAGCCGGTCGGGTGTGCCCTTGATGCGTTCGAGTACCGGGTAGCGCAGGCCGCCGTGGTAGTCGATCCTGACCGTGCTGACGTATTCGAGGTTCTTCACCAGCAAGTCGATCGGCTGCTGCGACCTGGCCGCGTCGCTGACCGCGTCCTTGAGCACCTGCGCGCTGAACTGCCTGCCGTCGACGGCCAGGATCCGCATACCGGGTGCCAGCCCGGCCTTGAACGCCGGACCGTCCCAGAGCACGTCGTCAAGCTTGCCGTCCTTGGTCGCGACCGTCATGCCGGCCCCGTACATCAGATTGACCACGTGGCGCTGCGCCTCGAGCGCCTTCTGGTAGCTGTCGGGCTGATCGGTCCAGGCCAGCTTCCAGCCGCTGCGGGCCACGCCGTCCCGTTCCGGAAGCTCGTTGCCCACGTAATCCAGGCGCTTGCGCAGGAACGCCGCCCAGTCGTAGGGCGCGACGCCATCGAGGGCCTTGACGATGTCGTCGAAGGTGTAGGTGACGGTGACGTCGCTGCCCGGATGGATTCCGAAGAACGCGCGCGCGAAGTCGTCCAGCGATCTGCGGCCGTGGCTCAGTTCGCGGATGCGGGTGTCGACGTCCAGCCAGAGCAGCTCGCCCTCGGGATAGAAGTCGACCTGCCGCCGCCAGTTGGCCCAGCCGCCCGGCACGTAGTACAGGATCGATGCCTCGTCGGCGGTGTCCTGCAGCGGGCGCCAGCGCCGGCCCGGGCGGGCTGCCATGTTGGCAAGCGTGCTGGCCAGCATCTCGCGGTACTGCCGCGGGTTCCACAGACCCGAACGCGCGGCGAGCACGTCGCCGTAGTACTGGGTCAAGCCCTCGTACACCCACAGCAGGTCGTCCTGTTCGGGCACGCTGTTGAAATCCGGTGTCCACAGGTCGGCCGGACGCCGGAACTTGCCGTTCCAGGAGTGCGTGTACTCGTGCGGCAGCAGATCGGCGCCGAGCAGGCCGCTCTGGGCATCGGTGAGATAGTCGGCGCCGAGGCGGTCATCGCTGGACTGGTGGTGTTCGAGGCCGAAATGGCCGGTGTTGTCCGACAGGGTCAGCAGGAAGGTGTAGTGGTTGTAGTGGTGCGTGCCGAAGGTCTTGTAGGCCTGCTGCACCAGCGCGCGGAAATCGCCGAGCTGCTTGTCGCCGAGCGCGAGGTTTTTCGCGCCGTCGGCGACGATGTCCAGATGCACCGGCACCTTGGCGCCGGGGTCGAGATCGACGCGCTTGAAGTATTCGCCGGCGATCAGCGGCGAATCGACCAGATGGTTCAGCGGCACCGGCTTGAAGTCGACGCGGCCGCCGGCGGCGCTGGCCGTGTCGAGCGCGGTGCCGTACTTCCAGCCCGCCGGCAGGGTCACGCTGGCCGCGACGGTGTAGCTGCGCGCGTAGTGGCCGGCCGGATACATCACCACCTGGTTCCATTCCAGGTCGACCAGCCTGGGCGTGGCCGAGACGCTTTGCCCGAACTCGCCACCGCCGGTCGGGGAGAGGAACTGGAAGCTGACATCCAGCGTCGACACCCCGGCCGGCACCTCGAGGTGCACGGCGTACATGTCCCTGAGATCGCGGCGCCAGGCGAGGCGCTGGCCGTTGCCGCGGATCACCAGCCCGACCACGTTCTCCAGCGGGCCGCTGGGCGAGTGCTCGCCCGGGATCCACTTGGGGTAATACAGGGTCAACGGCCCCGGCTGCGCCACCGGGATCGCCTCCTGCACGCGGAAGATCTTGCGCGGCGCGTCGGTCAGATCGACCGCCAGCGTCAGCGTGCCCGGATAAGGTGCCGTCGTGAGCCCCGGGAAGTTGCCGGCGGGGCCGGCATCGGACCGGGCAAAGGCGGGCGCGGCGGTGACCAGCAGCACGGCGACCAGCACGCAGGCGAGCGGATGGACTTTCAAGACAACCTCCTGGGATGTGAACGACAGCACTCGGCACGATTCGGCGATCACATCGGCGGCGAACCGTGTTGCGTTGCCCGGATGCCGGGGCGGGAATCGGCAATGCTGACGCGCCAGCGGCCGCGGAACACTGCCGAAAGTCATGGACCCGGGGCACGCAAGCGCGTCGCAAGAGAACCCGGCGCCCGCGCCGCACGCGGCGCGGGCGCGTCAAGGACGCGTGAGCGAATCTCAAACGATTGCAACATTCCTGGTATCTGGCGCGGCCCTTGCTGAGCCTGTGCCGGGAGCCCACACAACGGTGCGGCACCGGACCTTGCGACATGTACAACGGCACAACGGCCCGCGAACGGATCAGCCACGGCGGTGACGGCGCCTTCGACGCCTACCTGGCGCAGCGCGTCGGGCCGGTGGTGCGCGCGCTGCTGCTGACCGGGACCGCCGGTTACGCCCTGTTCGCCGCGGTCGGCGCGTTGACCGGCGAATCGCAGGTGCCGGAATGGCTGCGCTTCGGCATGATCCTGCCGCTGCTCGCGGTGGCGCTGGCGACGCTGCGCGCCCGCAGTGCGCGGGCACTGGGTTTGCTGGGGCTGGTCGTGGTGGCCCTGCTCGAGATCGGCATCTTCGTCAACGGCTACACGCGGCCGCAGGGTGCGGCCTGGATCCTGCCGGCGTACATCATCGTGCCGATCGCCTCCAGCCCGATCTGGCTGTTCCGCCGCGATTTCATCCTCGCCATGCTGGTGTGCTGCCTGTTCGGTCCGCTGCCGGTGCTGTGGCTGATGCATGTCGACAGCTGGGAGCTGCTCCAGTACACCACCTACATGGTGGTGGCCGCGGTGGTCTCGAGCGTGCTGTACGGCCATTTGGTGCAGCTGGTATCCGATCACTACCAGCTGGAGCAGCGCTTGCGCCAGCTGGCCTTCGTCGATGGGCTGACCGGGCTGGCCAGCCGTCCGCGCTTCCTCGAGCAGGCGCGTGCGCTGCTCGAGGCCAGTCGAGTCACCGGCGGCGCCCTGGCGGCGCTGTATCTCGACGCCGATCACTTCAAGCGCCTCAACGACCAGTACAGCCATGCCGCGGGCGACGTCGCGCTGGGCATCATCGGCGACACCGTGCGCCAGCATCTGCGTCCCGGCGACGTGGTCGGCCGCATCGGCGGCGAGGAGTTCGCGATCCTGCTGCCCGGCGCCGACGAGGCAAGTGCCTGCGCCACGGCCGAACGCCTGCGCGCGGCGGTGGCCGCCAGCCGCGGCGCCGCGACGGCGCTGAGCATCAGCGTCGGCGTGGCGGTGCGTCGCGACGAGGCCACGCTGGAAGCCTTGCTGGCGCGCGCCGACGCCGCACTGACCGCCGCCAAGCGCAACGGTCGCAACCGCGTCGAGCGGGCGCCCTGAGGCGCCGTCGCCCGGGCTACAGCCCGGCGGCGGCCTGCGCCACGGCGCGAAACAGCGCACGGCCCTTGCTCATCGTCTCCTCCCACTCGGCGGCGGGGTCGGAGTCGTGGACGATGCCGGCGCCGGCCTGCACGTGCAGGCGGCCGTCCTGGATCACCGCGGTGCGGATCGCGATGGCGGTGTCGGCGTCACCCCACCAGCCGATCCAGCCGATCGCGCCGGCGTAGATGTTGCGCTTGGCCGGCTCCAGCTCCTGGATGATCTCGATGGCGCGGATCTTGGGCGCACCGCTGAGCGTGCCGGCCGGGAACGTGGCCTTGAGCACGTCCATGTAGTTCAGTCCCGCCACCGCGGTGCCCTGCACCTGCGAGACGATGTGCATCACGTGCGAGTAGCGCTCGATCGCGAACGACTCGCTCACCTCGACGCTGCCGGTCGCGCTGATGCGGCCGAGGTCGTTGCGGCCGAGATCGATCAGCATCACGTGCTCGGCGCGCTCCTTGGGATCGGCCAGCAGCTCCGCTTCCAGCGCCCGGTCCTCCTCCTCGGTCGCGCCGCGCCGGCGCGTGCCGGCGAGCGGACGCACGACGACCTTGCCGTCCTTCAGCCGGGCGAGGATTTCCGGCGAGGAGCCGACGATCTGGGTGGCGCCGAGATCGACGAAATACATGTACGGCGACGGGTTCAGCGCGCGCAGCGCGCGATACACGTCCACCGGGCGCGCGTTGAAGCCGATGCTGAGCCGCTGCGAGGGCACCACCTGGAAGATGTCGCCGGCGCGGATGTATTCCTTGGCACGCTCGACCATCGCCTCGAACTCGGGCCGGGTGAAGGACGACTTGAAGTCACTCTCGTCCAGCGCGGTGGACTGCGTGCGCGGCGGATACGCCGCGCCGCCCTGACGCAGCCGGTAGACCAGCGCGTCGAGCCGGCGCTGCGCTCCGGCGTAGGCCTGCGGCTGCGCGGGATCGGCATGCACGATCAGGTACAGCCGGCCCTTGAGGTTGTCGAACACCGCCACTTCCTCGGCCAGCATCAGCAGCACGTCGGGCGTGCCCAGCTCGTCGGGGCGATCCCAGCGCGCCAGACGCGGCTCGATGTAGCCGATCGTCTCGAAACCGAAGTAGCCGACCAGGCCGCCGCTGAAGGCCGGCAATTCCGGCAGGCGCGGTACGTCGTACTGGCGCCGCAGCAGCTCGATCTCGGCCAGCGGATCGTCCAGGTGGCGGCGCTCGGTGACCTCGCCGGCATCCTCGACTTCCAGCTCGTGCCCGCGCAGGCGATACACGCGCGTGGCCGGCAGGCCGATGATCGAATGGCGGCCCCAGGTGGCGCCGCCCTCGACCGATTCGAACAGGAAGGTGTAGGGGCCGTCGGCCAGCTTCAGGTACACCGACAGCGGCGTGTCGAGGTCGGAAAACACCTCGCGTGCCAGCGGAATGCGGGTGTGGCCGGCGCGGGCCAGGGCGTCGAATTCGTCCTTGCTGATCACGATGCGGCTCGCCGGCGTGGGAGCCGCAGACGATAGCAGGGCCCGCGATCGTCCGAACAAGTCCCGCGTGGAGGCGAAGGACCGGCTCAAAGGGTCCCCGGCGCGTGCCGCGATCAGTCCGTGACGCCGGCGCCGAGCGCGCGGCGCGGCATGCCGCGCAGGGTCAGGCCGAAAACGACGCCGTCGCCGTCGTCAAGATTGTGCGCCGTCGCCTCGCCGCCGTGCAGCGCGGCGACCAGACGCACGATGGTCAGGCCGAGGCCGAGATGCGGCGCCTCGTCCGGCCGCGCGCCGGCGCGCACGCTGACCAGCGCCTCGAACAGTCGGCCCTGCATCGCCTGCGGCAGCGCCGGGCCGGCGTTGGCCACCTCGATCGCGGCAGCGTCGGGCAGCGCGCGCAGGCGCACGCGGATCCAGCCGTTGGCCGGCGTGAACGAGCGCGCGTTGTCGAGCAGCTTGTCCAGCGCCTGCGCGATCAGTTCCGGAGCGCCATGCAGCGGCAAGGGCTCCGCCGGCAGGTCGAGTTCCAAGCGCCGCGGTGCGGCCAGTTCGGCGTGCGCCTCGGCGCAGCCGCGCACCACCTGCGCCAGGTCGAAGTCCTCGGGTTCGGCGGCGGCGACCGCGCGCTCGATGCGGCTGGCCTCGCTCATCGCGCGCACGATCGCGCCCAACCGCGCGGCGCCGTCGCGGGCACGCGCGAGGTAGGGTTGCGCGGCCGCCGGCAGCTGCGCGTGCTCGAGGTTGTCCAGCGATGAGCGCACGATCGCCAGCGGTGTGTGCAGCTCGTGCGACAGCCGCGAGGGCAGGGTACGCAGGTAGTCGGCGTAGCCGCCGACCGCACCCAGCAGGCGTTCGAAGCTGCGTGCCAGATCGCCGAGTTCGTCGCTGGCGTCGCTCAGCGGGAAGGCGCCGGTCAGATCCAGCCCGCCGGGCCGCAGCGCGCCCTCGGCGGCGTCGCGCAGCCGGCCCAGTCGCCACGACAGGCGCGCGGCAAAGGCGAACAGCGCGCCGGCGGCGATCAGCAGGGCGGCGAAGCTGGCCAGCAGCAGGGTCAGCAGCGCGCGGTCGGTGCGCGGCGGCAGCAGCGGATAGGTCTGTTCCAGCAGCAGCGCGCCGCGCGTCTCGCCGCGCCGCGTCAGCGGCACCGCCGCGCGCAGTTCGATGGTGCCGGGGGTGGCACCGGCACGCCAGGCGGTGGCTGCCACCCCGGACAGCGCCTGCCAGACGTCGGCGGCATGCAGCCGCGGTGCGTCGGCATCGCCGCCGGCCGGCTCCAGCGGTGGCGCGATCCAGGCCCGGTCCAGTGCCGCCAGCAGGGTCGCCGCCAGTCCGCCCTCGACGACCGGCGCCGGCGTGCCCGCGCGCGCCACGCGCCAGCCGCGCGCGCTGACCACGCTGGCGCGCACTCCCGACGGAATCAGCGCCGCCAGCGCCTGTGCCAGCACCGGATCGCTGCCGATCAGCGGGCGCGCCTCCGGCGTCGCCGGAAACCGCTGCGGCGCGCCGGCGTCGTAGGCGGCGATCGCCAGCGCTTGCGGCGCCTCGCTGCGCGGCAGCGTCAGCTCGACGCTGTAGCCGCTGCCGTCGTCCTGCCAGGCGCCGCGCAGCTGGTCGGGCAGGCCGGCAACCGGCGGATCGAGCGCCAGCCCGCTGATGCGCCCCGGCGC
>JAGWPB010000011.1 GCA_028870665.1 Lysobacteraceae bacterium | reverse complement strand
TCACACACGCGGCATTGCTGGATCAGGGTTGCCCCCATTGTCCAATATTCCCCACTGCTGCCTCCCGTAGGAGTCTGGGCCGTGTCTCAGTCCCAGTGTGGCTGATCATCCTCTCAGACCAGCTACCGATCGTCGCCTTGGTGGGCCGTTACCCCACCAACCAGCTAATCGGGCATCGGCTCATCCTGCCGCGCGAGGCCCTCTCGGGTCCCCCGCTTTCACCTCTCGGTCGTATGCGGTATTAGCGTAAGTTTCCCTACGTTATCCCCCACGACAGGGCAGATTCCGATGCATTCCTCACCCGTCCGCCGCTCGCCACCCACCCCTTGCGGGGCTGTGCTGCCGCTCGACTTGCATGTGTTAGGCATGCCGCCAGCGTTCAATCTGAGCCAGGATCAAACTCTTCGCTTTAGCTTGCTTGACCCGAAGGTCAATTCCTACGAAGCGTCTTCACCAACCTCAAGTCGTTCATCGCTGAATCACTTGGGTTGGACGCTTGCATCAATGGACTCTTCATCCACCCGCAAGGCGCCCACACAAGTCACCTGCGCACACTGTCAAAGATCCCTTCCCGCCGGGCCTCGTCGCACCCAACCGCAGAGCCTTTCGCTCCGCCGAGCCGCACATTCTACATCCGTTTCATGGACCGTCAACAGCCAAGATGCAACATGCGACGGTCGATGGCTGATCTGGATACGGGCTGTAGCAGCGCGGGTCGATGAGCATAGCGCAGCGGCCGCACGCAGTGGAAGTGTCCGGCGGCTGGATACGGCGTGCAGCCGCGAGATCGGCCGTCCGGAGAGACGACGACGGGAGGTCAAGACCCCGCAGGTCCCCACGCTACACTGCCCGCCGGTATCGATGCGGAGCAAGCGGATGCGATCATTTGTCCAGGTGACCACCCTGTGCGCAACCCTGATCGCCGGCAGCTGCCATGCCGCCATGACGGCTGTGCCGCTGCGACTGCAGGGCCATCCATTCAGTGCGGAGGTGGCGTCCAATGATCTCAGTCGCGCCCAAGGACTGATGAATCGCACCCACTTGGCGGCCGACCGCGGCATGCTGTTCGTGTTTCGCCACAGCAACCAGCGCTGGTTCTGGATGAAGAACACGCTGATTCCCCTGGACATCCTGTTCTTTGACGACGCACGCAAGCTGGTCTCGATGCAGACGGATGTCCCGCCTTGCTCACACGACCCCTGCCCGACCTACCCCAGCGGGAAGCCGGCGCGCTACGTGCTCGAACTGGCGGCCGGCACGGCGACCCGCATCGGAGCCCGTGTCGGCGACCAGTTGTCGATCGACGGCGAGGTGGGGCCGGTGCACTGAGACCCGATGCACACCCGATGACCGCAAGCCATGCCGACCTGATACGGAACCAGGCGAAACGCGGCATCCGCCTCAGCCGGCAAATCGTCTTCCAATGGTATGAAGCAGCGCATGATTCACCTCCGACCAGACGGTATTGCACCGTGCCGGTCGGGCCGCTGGCGGGCAGAGTCGTGCGCGATCAGGGCTCGCCGCGGGCCGATTGCGGTCAACCGGTTTCGATCATCTCGAAGTCGGCCTTGGTGACACCGCAATCGGGACAGGTCCAGGTTTCGGGGATGTCCGCCCAGCGGGTGCCCGGCACCAGGCCCTCCTCGGGCAAGCCGAGCGCCTCGTCGTAGATGAAGCCGCACACCACGCACATGTACTTCTTGTAGTCGGACGCATTCATGAACAGGCACGATCGCTGGATGGCAGCCGGGCATTGTCGCAGGCGTGGGGCTGCAACGAAAGCCGGTGCGTGATCCCATGCACGCATTGCAGCGACACCCGCCAATGCGCGGGCTGTATGCCATCACCGATGGCCCGCGCGACGATCTGCTGATGGTCGCGGGAGCCGCGCTGGCAGGCGGCGCCCGCATGCTGCAGTACCGCGACAAGAGCACCGTTCACGCCCGTCGTCACGCCGAGGCCGCTGCGTTGCAGGCGCTGTGCCAGGTGCATGGCATACCGCTGATCATCAACGACGACATCGCATTGGCAACGGCCGTTGGCGCCGCCGGCGTGCATCTTGGCGAACAGGATACCGACATCACCACGGCCCGGGCCCGGCTGGGTCCGGGCGCAATCATCGGCGCGTCATGCTATGACTCGCTGCCACGGGCGCGACAACTCGCCGCAGCTGGTGCGGACTATCTTGCATTCGGCGCGTTCCATCCCTCGCCAACCAAGCCGCACGCGCGTCCCGCATCGCCGGCATTGTTGCGCGACGCGGCTGCGCTGGGCCTGCCGCGGGTGGCGATCGGCGGCATCACGCCCGACAATGGCGGTGCGCTGATCGACGCGGGCGCCGATCTGCTGGCGGTCGTCTCGGGTGTCTTCGGCGCTGTCGATGTGCGTGCCGCGGCGCGGCGCTACGCCGATCTTTTCGAACCCATGCAC
The DNA here is from genome assembly GCA_028870665.1 of Lysobacteraceae bacterium. Classification (GTDB taxonomy): domain Bacteria; phylum Pseudomonadota; class Gammaproteobacteria; order Xanthomonadales; family Rhodanobacteraceae; genus Metallibacterium. Next base: position 49,082 of record JAGWPB010000011.1, on the reverse strand, counting down.
GGGGCCTCATGACTTCCAATCACGATCTCTTCCAGCGCGCCCGCGCACTGCTGCCCGGCGGCGTCAACTCACCGGTACGCGCGTTCAAGTCCGTGGGCGGCGAGCCCTTCTTCACCGCACGCGCCGAAGGCCCGTACCTGTGGGACGTCGAGGGCAAGCGCTACATCGACTATGTCAGCTCCTGGGGGCCGATGGTCGCGGGCCACAATCACCCGGCGGTGCGCGTGGCGGTCGAGCGCGCGATCGGCAACGGCCTGTCCTTCGGCACACCCTGTGCTGCCGAAGTGGCGATGGCCGAGTTGATCACGGGCCTGGTACCGTCGATCGAGATGGTACGGATGGTCAACTCCGGCACCGAGGCGACGATGGCCGCGATCCGCCTCGCGCGCGGCGCCACCGGGCGCGACACCGTGGTCAAGTTCGAAGGCTGCTATCACGGCCACGGCGACGCCTTCCTGGTCAAGGCGGGCTCCGGCGCGCTGACGCTGGGCCTGCCCGATTCACCCGGCGTGCCCAAGGCCCTGGCCGACCTCACCCTGACCCTGCCCTACAACGACGCCGAGGCTGCGAAAACGCTGTTCGCCGCGTTCGGCGACCGGATCGCCTGCGTGATCGTCGAACCTGTTGCCGGCAACATGAACTGCATCCCGCCGCGCGCGGGATTTCTCGCAGCGCTGCGCGCGCTGTGCACCGCATCCGGCGCGCTGCTGATCTTCGACGAGGTGATGACCGGCTTTCGCGTCGCACCCGGCGGCGCACAACAATTGTATGGGGTGACTCCGGACCTGACCACGCTGGGCAAAATCATCGGCGGCGGCATGCCGGTTGGCGCCTACGGCGGGCGCCGCGACCTGATGCAGCAGATCGCGCCGGCCGGTCCGATCTATCAGGCCGGCACGCTCAGCGGCAATCCGGTGGCCATGGCGGCGGGCCTGGCGATGCTGGAATTGGTGTCCCAACCCGGTTTCCACGCCGAGCTCGACCGCAAGACGCGGCTGCTGACCGACGGCCTCGAGGCCTGTGCCGGCGAGGCCGGCGTGCCGTTCGCGATCAACCGCGTGCCGGGCATGTTCGGGCTGTTCTTCGGAATCGGGCCGATCGAGACCTACGCACAGGCGACGGCTTGCGATGTCGCCGCTTTCCGTCGCTTCTTCCACGCCATGCTCGAGCGCGGCATCTACCTCGCACCCAGCGCCTTCGAAGCCGGATTCATGTCGACTGCTCACAGCGAGCACGATATCGCCGCAACGCTGGATGCCGCGCGTCACGCCTTTCGAATTGCTCGCGGCGACTGATCGGAGCAGCCGTTCAGCCCTCCAGAAAAGCACACAGGGCGTCGTGCAGCCGATCGAGGCCTTCCGCGACGTCGGCATCGGTCAGTACCAGCGGCGGCACCAGGCGCAACACGTCGGGCCCGGCCTGCAACAGCAGCAGCCCGGCGCGATGGGCGTGATCAAGCACGTCGCCTGCCCGGCCACGATACGGTTCCGCCAGTACCGCGCCGAGCATCAGCCCGCGACCACGCACCTCGCTGAAAACGCCAAGTTTCGCCTGGATGCGCTCGAGACCGGCGCGCAGCGCCTGCGCCTGGCGCTCGACGTTGGCCAGCAGCTCGGGCGCGGCCAGCCGGCGCAGCGCGACACGCGCGACCGCCGCCGCCAGCGGATTGCCGCCGAAGGTCGATCCGTGCGCGCCGTACTGCAGCACTTCGGCCACTTTCGGCCCCGCCAGCATCGCGCCGATCGGAAAGCCGGCGCCAAGCGCCTTGGCCAGGGTGACGATGTCGGGAACCACACGGTCTTGCGGATAAGCGAACAGGGTTCCGGTACGGCTCATGCCGCATTGGATCTCGTCGCAGATCAGCAGCGCGTCATGGTCATCGCAGAGCGCGCGCAACGCCGCGAGAAAACCGGGGGCCGCCGGCATCACCCCGCCCTCGCCCTGCACCGGCTCGACCAGCACGGCCGCCACATCGCCGGGCGCCAGCGCCGCCGCCGCCGCATCCGGATCGTTGAAGGCGGCGTAGCGAAAGCCCGCCGGCAGCGGCTCGTAGCCTTCCTGGTACTTGGGTTGGGCGGTGGCGGTGACGGTCGCCAGCGTGCGGCCGTGAAACGAACCTTGAAAGCTGAGTATCACGCGACGCTCGGGCGGGCGCCCCTGCGCCGCCGCCCAGCGCCGGGTCAGCTTGATGGCGGCCTCATTGGCCTCGGCGCCCGAATTGCAGAGGAACACCCGCGTCGCGAAGCCGGAGGCCGCGACCAGCTCCTCGGCCAGACGGATCGCCGGTTCGCTCAGGAACACGTTGCTGGTATGCCAGAGCCTGGTCGCCTGCGCGGACAGCGCCGCAACCAGCTCGGGATCGGCGTGGCCGAGGCCGCAAACGGCGATGCCGGCGGCGAAATCGACGTACTCCCGGCCCTCGATATCCCACAGCCGCGCACCAAGACCGCGATCGAGCACCGCCGCGCGCGGCCGATACACCGGGACAAAGTAGTGCTGTGCGGTGGCGACCAGCGCGGCGGTGGCGGAACCGGATTCGTGAGTGCTCATGGAGAGCTCGATGCAGGAGTGAACCCATTATGCCGCGCCCGCCTCCAGCCATCGGGCATGACGCGATCCCGCGCCGTGAACGACTGCGCTACGCTCGCCGTGATCGCGCCCGATCCGATGATCCCGAGGATCCCATGATGCGTTTCGAAACCCTGGCCGTGCACGCCGGCGCCGAGCCGGATCCCGAGACCGGCGCGGTGACCCCGCCGCTGCATCTGTCGACCACCTTCGAGCATGCCCCCGACGGCAGCCTGCCGCACGGCCTGCTGTACCAGCGCTATGACAATCCGACCCAGCAACGCTTCGAGCAGGCGCTGACCGCGCTGGAGGGCGGTGCTCGCACGCTGCTCTTCGCCACCGGCATGGCCGCGGGTACTACCGTGCTGCAGGCGCTGCCGGCCGGCGCGCACGTGGTCATGCCCGATGACGTGTATCACGGCTACCGCGCGCTGTTGCAGCACTACGGGCAACGCTGGGGGCTGCATTTCGCCTTCGTCGATCTCGCCGATCCCGACGCCACGCGCGCCGCGCTGCGCCCTGACACACGCCTGATCTGGGCCGAATCGCCCTCCAATCCGCTGCTGAAGATCAGCGACATCGCCGCGCTGGCCGCGCTGGCGCACGGCGCCGGCGCGCAGCTGCTGGTCGACAGCACCTTCGCCACGCCCTGCCTGCAGCAACCGCTCGCGCTGGGCGCGGACATCGTGCTGCATTCGGCCACCAAGTACATCGGCGGCCACAGCGACGTGATGGGCGGCGCGCTGGTGTTTCGCGCCGACGCCGCGTTGGCCGCCGAGTGCTGGAACCTGCGCAAGCTGGCCGGCGCAAGCGCCTCGCCGCTCGCCGCGTGGCTGTGCCTGCGCGGGCTGCGCTCGCTGCCCGCGCGCATGGCCTGGCATGGCCGCAATGCCGGCGCCGTAGCGGCCGCACTGGCGGCGCACCCGCAGGTCGAGCGCGTGCACTATCCGGGCCTGGCCACGCATCCGCAACACGCATTGGCGGCACGGCAGATGCGCGCCTTCGGCGGCATGGTGTCATTCGAGGTACGCGGTGGACGTGAATCCGCGCTTGCCGTCGCGAGCAGGCTGCGTCTGTTCATCAACGCCACCTCGCTGGGCGGCTGCGAGTCGCTGGTCGAACACCGCGCATCGGTCGAGGGCGCGCAACCCACCTCGCCACCCGGCCTGCTGCGCCTGTCGGTGGGCCTCGAGCATGCCGACGACCTGGTCGCGGATCTGCAGCGGGCGCTGGCCGGGTAAGGTCACCACGTGCCGGTATTCGGCATCGACGCCCAGGGCTCGGCAGGCGGTAGCGCGTCGCCCTTCTGCAGCAGCTCGATCGAAATCAGGTCGGGTGAGCGCACGAAGGCCATGTGGCCGTCGCGCGGCGGACGATTGATGATCACGCCCATCGACTGCAGGCGCGCGCAGGTCGCGTAGATGTCATCGACGCGAAACGCGAGATGCCCGAAGTTGCGTGCGCTGCCATAGTCCTCGCGCGCACCGGCATCCGGGCCCGGCCAGTTGTAGGTCAGCTCGATCTCGGCGTCCGGCGTCTCGTCGGCGCCCAGGAACACGAGCGTGAACCGGCCCTGCGGCACCTCGCGCCGGCGTACCTCGCGCAAGCCCAACCCGTCGCGGAAAAAGCGCAGCGCGGCGTCGAGGTCGCTGACGCGGATCATGGTGTGAAGATATCTCACGATTGACTCCATCAGGTACCGGGAGACACCCGACCTGCGACCAGCACGACGCCGTTTCAAGCACCGGCGTCAGTCGAGGAACAAATCCGGCAGCAGCGCCGCGCCCGGCAGCACCGCGTAGCGCTCGAGGTCGCTGATACCGGCCGCACGCAGCACCTCCTCGTCGATCGCGAAATGACCACTGTAGTCGCGCGCCGGTCGGGTCAGCATCCAGTGCGCGGCATCGGCGACGATCTCCGGCTTGCGACAATGTTCGGGCTTGACGGCATCGCCCAGCATCGCCACGGCGGCGGTCGCGATCACCGTGCGCGGCCAGAGTGCGTTGACCGCGATGCCCAGCTCGGCGAACTCGGCGCTCATGCCGAGCACGCACATGCTCATGCCGAGCTTGGCGATGGTGTAGGCGGTGTGGTTCTTGAACCAGCGTGGATCGAGCGTGGGCGGCGGCGCCAGCATCAGCACATGCGGATTGGCGGCACGCCGCAGGTGTGGCAGGCAGGCCCGCGTCATCAGGAAGGTGCCGCGTGTGCAGACCTGGTGCATCAGATCGAAGCGCTTGACCGGCGTGGCGGCGGTGCCGGCCAGCCAGATCGCGCTGGCGTTGTTGACCAGGATGTCGATCCCGCCAAAGCGCGCGACCGCAGCCGCTACCGCCATGTCGATCGCGTCGGAATCGCGCACATCCATGGGTACCGCCAGCGCCTGCCCCCCGGCTGCTTCGACCGCGGCGGCGGCGCTGCGGATGGTGCCGGGCAACTTGGGGTTGGCCACCACGGACTTGGCCGCGATCACCACGTTGGCGCCTTCGCGCGCGGCACGCAGCGCGATGGCCAGACCGATGCCGCGCGAGGCGCCGGTGATCAGCAGGGTCTTGCCGCGCAGGGTCGACATGCCGAGCCTCGTTCGCAGTTCAGGGACGCTGGAAGCGCGGCAGCCAGAGGGTGAGCTGACCGAGGCGGGCCACCGGATCGGTCAGTTCGAGCAACTGCTGACGCTCGCCGTCGTCCAGCGGCAGCAGCTCGGCAAGACGGAAGCCGACCCATGACGCATGATCGTAGCTGGCACGCGGCGCGTCCTTCCACGCCGGCTCGAGCTGTTCGATCAGCCGCTCGAGAATGGTCGCGAGCAGGGCGTACTCCGGCGGCACCGCGATCACCGGCTCGTCATCCCACAACTCGATCGTGCCCAGCAGCAATCCATCTTCGCGTACCCGCGTGCGCAGCACGCGAAAGCGCGCACCCCCCTCGGCGCCAATGCCGAGCAGGCCATCGGGCAGCGAGTAGAAATCGCTGATCCGCGCCAGCGTGCCCACCGCCGCGGGTTCCGCCGGCGCGCCCGCCTCGCGGCCGCGCAGGATCAGGCAGACGCCGAACGCGCTGTCGCCGCGGGTGCATTCACGCACCATCGCCAGGTAGCGCGGCTCGAAGATGCGCAGCTGCAGCGGTCCGCCCGGAAACAGTACCGTCGACAACGGAAACAGCGGGGTTTCGACGTGCGTGTTCACCCTCGCAGTTTACAAGTTTGCAAGCGCAGTCATGCCGCGCGGGGCGCAACCCGCGGCTTTGCTAATCTCGGCGCAGACCCTGGGGAGACCAAGCATGGGCAGGCAGCAGGACGCCGCACCCGTCGCGCCCGGCAATGGCGCTGCCGGTACCACGGCGATGAGTGCGTGCGGGTTGCGCAAGAGCTTCGATGGCCACGCCGTGCTTCAGGATCTCGACTGGGTTGTGCCGGAAGGTCGCGTCGTCGGCCTGCTCGGACGCAACGGCGCCGGCAAGACCACGCTGCTGCGCTGCGTACTGGGTTTGTCGCCCCTCGATGCAGGCCGCATCGAGGTACTGGGCGAGCCGATGGACGAGCCGCGCGGCCAGCGACTGCATCGCATCGGCTACGTGCCGCAGAGCTTCGACCTGTTCCCGTGGATGCGCATCGACGCCTTCCTCGAGTTCACTGCCGCGTTCTACCGGCGCTGGGATGCCGCGCTGGTCGAGCGACTGCTGGGCACCTGGCAGCTCGATCGCGGCAAGAAGATCGCCGCGCTCTCGCAAGGCCAGCGACAGATGCTCGCCATCGTGCGCGCGCTGGCGCCCGATCCCGACCTGCTGGTGCTGGATGAACCCGTCGCCAGCCTCGATCCGATCGCGCGCCGCGACTTTCTCGCCACCCTGCTGCCGCTGATGCGTCGCCCCGGCAAGACGGTGATCTTCTCCACCCACATCACCACCGACCTCGAGCGCGTCGATGCCGACATCGCCCTGCTGCGCGGAGGCAGGATCGTGCTGACGCGCGCACTGGCCGAGATCAACGCGCGCTTTCGCCGTGCTGTGCTGATCCGTGCACAGGGCTTCGCGCTGGTTCCGCCGCTGGCCGGGGCGTGGGCGGCGCGCATCCATGAAAGCAAGGCGATCTATGTGATCGACGAAGGCGACGCCGCATTGCGCTCGGCACTGGATCAGCTCGCCGCGCGCGAGCAGGCGACGGTCATGCTGGCGCCGCTCGATCTCGAAGACCTGTTCGTGGAGCTGGCATGAGGGCCGCGCTGAAGCTGGCGCTGCTGCCGCTGCGCATCGCGCCATGGGCCGCCGTCGCCATCGCGCTCCTGATCGGGCTCGGCGGCGTGCTGTCGACGATCGGAGACCATCCGGCACCTTGGATCGCACTGCTGTTTGCCGCAGTCGGACTGTGGTTCCTGTGGCTGCTGGCGGGCGTCGGGCTGAAGGGCATCGCGCGCAAGGAAACCCTGCTGCTGCCGGACTTCACGCGCGCGCTGGCGCTGGCTGGCGCGGCTTGGGGGCTGCTGTTCTGGCTCGCGCCATGCCTGATCGTCGCCGCGCTCTACGGCTTGCGCCCGGCATGGACGGCACTGGGCGGCGGCGCGGCCGGCGCGGCCTGGGCGATCCTCTCCAGCAGCGGGTCGCGCAGCAGTCTGTGGATCTGGGTGTTGATCATCGGCGCTCGCTTCGTGCCGCCCATGCTGTGGACGGCGCTGGAGCCGGCGCTGACCGGCGCAGGGCTGCCTCTGGCCGGACTGCTGCTGGCCGCGTTGCTGCTGCGGCTGACGTGGCAACGCCTGTTCCCCGCCGGCGATCCGCCCTTGCCCGAATCGCCGCTCGCCGCGCCCGACCCGATGCGACGCGGCGTCGGCAACGACACGCCCTCCGTAGCGCACAGCAGGCTGGTGCGCAGGCTCCACGACTGGTCGGGCGAAGGCGCGGGCACGCGGCTCAGGCGACGCGCCTCACGCTATCACGCCGCACCCTCGCCGGCGCGCGAGCGATCCCTGCTTCGCGCGCTGCTGCTGCCGCATGAACAGCCGCGCGGCTGGCTGGTGCGCTGGCTGCTGTTCGGGATTTTCGTCGCGGTCTATGCGCTGGCTCTCGGTCACGGCGCGCAACTGGGCATGGTCGCCGGCTATGCCACCTTCTTCGCCATGACCGGCCTCAATACCATCGGCGCCGGCATGCCGCGCCTGCAACCCAGCCTGGTCGAGCTGTACTTCACGTTGGCACCGCCGACCCGTGCCGACTTCAAGACCGCTCTGGTCGACAGCTTTCTCGGCGTGCTGCCGGGAGCCATTCTCGGCGCCTTCGTCTACACCCTGCTGGCCGCGCTGCTGATCGACCCCACGCAGTGGCTGCGGGTGCTGACGACCACCGCGATACTGGCCCCGCCGCTGGCGCTGGGTACGCTGGCGCTGTATCTGAACCTGCCCGGCAACGTCATTCTGCGCACCGTGGTGACCATCATCACCGTGTTCGGCCAGATGGGCGCGTACTGGACCGGCTACGTGCTGCTGGCCCGCCTTGGTCCGCTGTGGGGCGGCGTACCGACGCTGGTGCTGACCTGGGGCTTCGCGATCGGTGCGTGGACGACCGCGCGCCGGCTCTGGATCGGCAACCCGCTCAGTTTCGATCCGCCCAGGGCAAAAGCAGGGGGGTAGGCATCAAGGCCCGTGCAATCGAAGCGCACGCGGACCGCGCTTCGACTTCGCTGCGCTCAGCACGCGCGAGCTGCGAAGTGATGCCCGGCCACGAGGCTCAGAGACTGGCCGCGAACCGCCTCGGAGCCCCTTCGAAACCGCCGTTGGACATGAACACGACATGGTCGCCCGGTCGCGCCTGCACGGCGAGCGCGGCCAGCAGCGCATCGACACCGGACACGGCGACACCGCGTCCGCCCAGCTCGGCGATCAGCGGCGCGGTATCCCAGGCCAGTGCGGGTCGCGCCAGCAACACGATGACATCGGCGTCGGCCAGCGCCGCGGCGAGTCCTGCGGCATGCGCGCCGGCACGCATCGAGTTGGAGCGCGGCTCCAGCGCGACCACGATGCGCGCAGCGCCGACCCGGGCACGCAGGCCGGCGAGCGTGGTCGCGATCGCGGTCGGATGGTGGGCGAAGTCGTCGTAGACGCGCACGCCGCCGCGCTCGCCGATCCGCTCCATGCGGCGCTTGACGCTCTCGAAGCCGGTGAACGCCGGCAGCAGCGCATGCGGATCGGCGCCCGCCGCGACGGCAGCGGCCAGCGCGGCGAGCGCATTCATCACATTGTGGCGGCCGAGCAGACTCCAGTGCACCTCGCCCAGCCCCACCTCGCCGCGGCTGACCGCGAAAGCGGAGCCGTCGGCGGCGATCAGGCGCGCGCGCCAGTCGCCGGCCTCGATGCCGAAGGTCTCGACCGGTGTCCAGCAGCCCATCGCAAGCACTTCGGCCAGACGTACGTCCTCGGCATTGACGATCAGCCGGCCATGGCCCGGGACGGTACGCACCAGGTGGTGGAACTGGCGCTGGATCGCGGCAACGTCGGGGAAAATGTCGGCATGGTCGTACTCGAGATTGTTGAGCACGGCGATCTGCGGCCGGTAGTGCACGAACTTGGAACGTTTGTCGAAGAAGGCGGTGTCGTACTCGTCGGCCTCGATCACGAACGGTGCGCCGCTCTCGAGCCGGGCCGAAATGCCGAAGTTGGCCGGCACGCCGCCGATCAGGAATCCGGGCGCCAGTCCGGCCGTGTCGAGCAGGTACGCCAGCAGGCTGCTGGTGGTGGTCTTGCCGTGCGTGCCGGCCACCGCCAGCACCTGGCGCCCGCGCAGCACCGTCTCGCCCAGCCACTGCGGACCGGAGACGTAGTCCAGTCGCGCATCGAGCATGTGCTCGATCGCCGGATTGCCTCGCGACAGCGCGTTGCCGACCACGACGCGATCCGGCGGCGGCTGCAGGTGCCCGGCGCGGTAACCGGATTTCAGCGCGATGCCCAGCGCCTCGAGCTGGGTGCTCATCGGCGGATAGACGTCGGCGTCGGAGCCTTCGACATCGAGGCCCAGCTCGCGCGCCAGCACGGCGACCCCGCCCATGAAGGTGCCGCAGATGCCGAGGATATGGATGCGCATGCGCGCGGAGGTCAGCGCGACGCGGACGCGGAGACCGCCGGCGACAAGACGGCGAGAAGACGCGCGAACACCTCGTCGAGGCCGCCGACGCCATCGACGATATGCAGGATGCCGGCGCGGGCGTAGTACTCGGCCACCGGCGCGGTCTGTTCGGCATAGACCGCCAGCCGCTTGCGCACGGTGTCGGGGTGGTCGTCGGCGCGACCCTCGGCCTTGAAGCGCAGCTCGGTGCGGCCGATGATCACCTCGCTCGGTACCTTCAGCTTGATCACCGCATCCAGCGGTTGGCCGAGACGCAGCAACAGATCGTCCAGCGCCTGCACCTGGGCGAGATTGCGCGGATAGCCGTCGAGAATGAAACCGGCCTGCGCATCCGCCTGGGCCAGGCGCTGCTCGAGCATGCCGAGCACGATCGCGTCGGAGACCAGCTGTCCGGCCTCCATCACCGCCCTGGCCTTGAGCCCCAGCGGCGTGCCGGCGGCCACCGCCGCGCGCAGCAGGTCGCCGGTGGAGATGTGCGGCACCCCCAGCGCGACCTTCAGCCGCGCCGCCTGGGTGCCCTTGCCCGAGCCGGGCGCGCCGAGAAGTACAAGTCGCATGGGAATCCGTGCCGATCGGACGCGGAGCGCGGGTACGCGTCCGCTAGACTAGGGAACCGAAGCGCAAACTAGCGGCAGCGCCGCGTGCAAGTCAAACCGCGGCAGACTGCCGCGCCAGCCGAGTCCGACCGATGACTACACGATCCAGGCCCGCAGGGAAGCTGCTCTACGCCCAGTCCGGCGGCGTCACCGCCGTGATCAATGCCAGCGCCGCCGCGGTAATCGCGACCGCGCGCGCGCAGGGCGTCAAGGTGTATGCCGCGCGCAACGGCATCCTCGGTGCGTTGCGCGAGGATCTGATCGATACCAGCAAGGAATCGCATGCCGCGATCGCCGCGCTGGCGCACACGCCGGGCGGCGCGTTCGGCTCGTGCCGGTTCAAGCTCAAGGGCGTCGAGCAGGATCGCGCGCACTACGAGCGCCTGATCGCGGTGCTGCACGCGCACGACATCCGCTATTTCCTCTACAACGGCGGCAACGATTCGGCCGACACCGCGCTGAAGATCGCCGAGGTCAGCCGCACACTGGGCTACCCGCTCGGCTGCATCGGCGTGCCCAAGACCGTCGACAACGATCTGGCTGTCACCGACACCTGCCCGGGCTTCGGCTCGGTGGCCAAGTACACCGCGGTCGCGGTGCGCGAAGCCAGTCTCGATGTGGCTTCGATGGCAGAGTCCTCGACCAAGGTCTTCGTGCTCGAGGTCATGGGCCGCCACGCTGGCTGGATCGCAGCCGCCGCGGGCCTCGCGGGCACGCGCCCGGACGACGCGCCGCATCTGATCCTGTTCCCCGAGATCGCCTTCGACGAGGCCGCCTTCCTGGCCCGGGTCAAGGCAACGGTCGCCAGGGTCGGCTGGTGCACGGTGGTGGCTTCGGAAGGCCTGAAGAACGCCGCGGGTCAGTTCCTTGCCGAGGCCGGCAGCCGCGATGCCTTCGGCCACAGCCAGCTGGGCGGGGTGGCGCCGGTGCTGGCCGCGCTGGTCAAGCAGCGGCTGGGGCTGAAGGTGCACTGGGCGCTGCCGGACTATCTGCAGCGCTCGGCGCGACATCTGGCCTCGGCCACCGACGCCGCGCAGGCGGCCGCGGTCGGCCGCGCCGCGGTCGAGTACGCGCTGGCCGGCCGCAGCGGCGTGATGCCGGTGATCGTGCGTACCGCCGATGCGCCCTACCGCTGGACGATCGCGCCGGCGCCGCTGACGCGGGTGGCCAATCACGAGAAGAAGCTGCCGAAGGGTTTCATCCGCAAGGACGGCTGCGGCATCACCGCCGCCGCGCGCCGCTATCTGGCGCCGCTGATCCGGGGCGAGGCGCCGCTGCCGTACGGCCGCGACGGGCTGCCCGCCTACGTGCAGCTGAAGAACGTGGCCGTCGCGCGCAAGCTGCCCGCCTACGCTCCGAACACGCGCTGAGCGCCCGCACGCCGTAACCGCATGACCGGCAGACGCTGCCTGCGATTCGCGCTGTCGATCGCGGCGTGTCGCGCGGCCTCGCCGCGAATCGCGGCGCATCCGCGCGCCAAGGCTCCCCGGGCCGCAAGCCGAAGCCCAGCGGGCGGCGTCATCCAGGGTGCCGCGACCGATCCGACTTTTGCGCTGCGTCAAGGCCGTGCGGCGGCGCATGCCTATACTCGACGGGACCGCCCATGCCGGACGGCCATCCATCAACACGGGAGAGGGGTCGATGCTGCAACAGTACGGTCTAGAGATCGCGCTTGCATGCGCGGTCGTGGCGATTCTCTACGGCATCGTGTCGGTGCGCTGGATACTGGCGCAACCGGCCGGCAATGCACGCATGCAGGAAATCGCCGCGGCCATCCAGGAAGGCGCACGCGCCTACCTCAACCGCCAGTACACCACCATCGGCATGGTCGGCGTGGTGCTGTTCGCGGTCATCGGCTTCGCGCTGGACTGGGGCACGGCGATCGGATTCGCCGTGGGTGCCCTGCTGTCGGGCGCCACGGGCTACATCGGCATGAACGTGTCGGTACGCGCCAACGTGCGCACGGCGGAGGCCGCCCGCAGCGGCATCGCCAAGGCGCTGGGCGTGGCGTTCCGCGGCGGTGCGATCACCGGCATGCTGGTGGTGGGTCTGGGCCTGCTCGGCGTCGCCGGCTATTACGGCGCGCTGCTGCACATGGGCTACGCGGGTGACAAGGCGCTGCACGCGCTGGTCGGCCTGGCTTTCGGCGCCTCGCTGATCTCGATCTTCGCGCGCCTCGGCGGCGGCATCTTCACCAAGGGCGCCGACGTCGGCGCCGATCTGGTGGGCAAGGTCGAGGCCGGCATTCCCGAGGACGACCCGCGCAACCCCGCGGTGATCGCCGACAACGTCGGCGACAACGTCGGCGACTGCGCCGGCATGGCCGCCGACCTGTTCGAGACCTACGCGGTGACCCTGATCGCGACGATGCTGCTGGGTGGCGTGATGGCCAGCGGCAATGGCGCCGCGGCGGTGTACCCGCTGGTGCTGGGCGGCGCCTCGATCATCGCCTCGGTGATCGGCACCTTCTTCGTGCGCACCAGGCCCGGCGGCAAGATCATGAACGCGCTGTACGCCGGCGTGATCGTGTCCGGCGTGCTGGCCGCGATCGCCTTCTGGTTCATCACCCAACAGCTGTTTCCGCAAGGCCTGCCGATCAATGCGGGCACCGTCGGTGCGCTGACGCTGTCGGCCACGGACCTGTTCGCCAGCGGCCTGATCGGGCTGGCGCTGACCGCGGCGATGGTGGTGATCACCGAGTACTACACCGCCACCGAATACGGTCCGGTACGGCACGTGGCCAAGTCCTCGACCACCGGCCACGCCACCAACATCATCGCCGGGCTGGGCGTGTCGATGAAGTCCACCGCGCTGCCGGTGCTGGCGGTGTGCGCCTCGATCTGGGGCGCCTACGCCTTCGCCGGCCTGTACGGCATCGCCATCGCCGCCACGGCGATGCTGTCGATGACCGGGATGATCGTCGCCCTGGACGCCTACGGCCCGATCACCGACAACGCCGGCGGCATCGCCGAGATGGCCGAGCTGCCGCCGGAAGTACGCGCGGTGACCGATCCGCTGGACGCGGTCGGCAACACCACCAAGGCGGTGACCAAGGGCTACGCGATCGGTTCGGCGGGCCTCGCCGCGCTGGTGCTGTTTGCCGACTACACGCACAACCTCGGCCAGCATTTCAACCTGCCGGTGGTCCACTTCGACCTCTCGAACCACTATGTGATCATCGGCCTGCTGATCGGCGGCCTGATTCCGTACATGTTCGGCGCGATGGCGATGGAGGCGGTGGGCCGTTCGGCCAGTGCGGTGGTGGAGGAAGTGCGCCGCCAGTTCCGCGACATCCCCGGCATCATGGCCGGCACCGCCAAGCCGGACTATTCGCGCGCGGTGGACATGCTGACCAAGGCCGCGATCAAGGAGATGCTGGTCCCCTCGCTGCTGCCGGTGCTGGTCCCGATCGTCGTCGCGTTCGGCTTCGGCTGGATGGGCGGCCCGCTGGCCGGTGCCCAGGCGCTGGGCGGCCTGCTGATCGGCACCATCGTCACCGGACTGTTCGTGGCGATCTCGATGACCACCGGCGGCGGCGCCTGGGACAACGCCAAGAAGTACATCGAGGACGGCCACCACGGCGGCAAGGGCTCGGACGCGCACAAGGCCGCGGTCACCGGTGATACCGTCGGTGATCCCTACAAGGACACCGCCGGCCCGGCGATCAATCCGCTGATCAAGATCATCAACATTGTCGCGCTGCTGCTGATCCCGCTGCTGGCGCTGCACTGATCCGCTCGCCGCGGCTGCACCGCGAGGCCCCGCTGCGGCGGGGCTTCGCTCGCGGCATCTGCGCGGCGTGGCTGTCGCCCGGGAGGCCAATCCGCTCGCGGTCAGCGGGTGACCCGCAGCGAGAACGGCGTGAAGTCGGTATCGCGGTCGTAGTAGTCCTCGTGCTCGACGCGCTTGAGAAACGCCACGATACGGTAGGTCAGCGGCGTGGCCAGCACTTCCCACAGCACCTTGGCGACGTAGTTGGCCAGCATGACGTCGCCGAGCAGGCGCGGGCTCCACACGCCGAGGAAGGCGACCGGATAGAACACCAGGGTATCGACGCCCTCGCCGCAGATCGTCGAGCCGACCGTACGCGTCCACAGCCAGCGCCCGGCGGTGAAGATCTTCATCTTGGCGAGCACGAAGGAATTGACGAATTCGCCGACGAAGAACGCGGTGATCGAGGCGATCACGATGCGCGGGGTCTGGCCGAAGATGGTTTCGTAGGCGGCCTGGTCGTGCCAGCCGTGCGCGGGCGGCAGTGCCACGACGACCGCGCTCATCAACGAGGCGAACACCAGCGCGATCAGGCCCGACCAGATCACCCGTCGCGAGCGCGCGTAGCCGTAGACCTCGGTGAGGATGTCGCCGAACAGGTAGGAAATCGGAAAGAACAGCACGCCGGCACCGAAGGTGATGCCGTGCACCTCGGCGATCTTGGCCGGACCGATCAGGTTGGCGCAGAGCAGAACGCAGACGAAGGCGCCGAGGATCAGGTCGTAGTAGCGGTAGCTGCGGATCGGCGCGGCCATCGGTGGTCCTCCATCGGCTGGGCGCGGCCACACCGGCTCCGCTGCGGCGAGTGAAAGGCATGCCGACCGGGAATGCAAGGCGGTGGGGCCGCTTCGACGGCTTGCGCGTCGAGGGCCATGTCGCGCGGAGAGCGACGCACGCGCCGGGTCCTCAGGCGCGGCGCGCGAGCGCCGCGACGCCGTACGGGTACGTGCCGATCCTCGCCGCCGTCTAGCGCGGGCGTTGCGCGCGGCGGCGGCGGGCAGATCTCAGGTCTTGTCGGCGGCCTTGAGCTTGGGCAGGTCGGCGATGATCTGGGCGGAATTGGCACTCGGATCGACGCCGGCGTAAACCTTGGCGATGCGCCCCTGCGGATCGATGATGAAGGTGGTGCGCTTGGCGTAATGGATGCCCATCATCGAGGTCAGCACGCCGTATTCGCCGGCGACCGCGTGACTGGTGTCGGCCAGCATCGGAAACGGCGCGTGGTATTTGGCCGCGAACTCGGCGTGCGACTGGACGTCATCGAGGCTGACCGCGAGGACATGCGCGCCTTCCTTGCGGATCTTGAGGTAATCGTCACGGAACTTGCAGACCTCGGTGGTGCAACCCGGGGTGAAATCCTTGGGATAGAAATACAGCACCACCCAGTCGCCCTTGTAGTGCTCGAGACTTTGCCACTTGCCGTTCTGGTCCTGCAGCTTGAAGGCCGGCGCCATCTGGCCCACGGCGGGCATGCTGTCGGCGGCCAGGAGAGCGATCGGCGCCACCAGCGCGCTCAGCGCCAGCAGCATCAGGGTCAGGCGTTTCATACGTCACCTCGGGTCGGATGGAGAGCCGGTACGGTGCAGTCCGCGGCGGCAGACCGACAGCGCACCCCCCGGCACTCTAGCGCCGGCGCGTTCAGATGACGTGAGGAAGACCATACGGATGGCATACTCGGACGTCCGTTTGCACAGCCCGTCCCGATGCCCTTGCCCAGCCCCGTGCATCTGACCCTGCTCGTCGTCGCCAGCCTGCTGGCCGGCGCGCTCAATGCGGTCGCGGGCGGTGGCAGCTTCCTCACGTTCCCGGCACTGGTGCTGGCCGGCGTGCCTGCGGTGATCGCCAACGCCACCAGCACGGTTGCGCTGCTGCCGGGTACCTTTGCCAGCGCCTGGGTCTATCGCCGCGACATCGGCTCGGCACGCGGCCAACTGCCGATGACGGCTTTCGTGGTGGTCAGCCTGATCGGCGGCGCGGCGGGCTCGATCCTGCTGCTGCTGACGCCCGAGCAGCTGTTCGCCGACATCGTGCCGTGGCTGCTGCTGTTCGGCACCCTGGTGTTCGCGTTGGGAAGGCCGTTGACCGATGCCCTGCGCCGACGCGCACATGTCGGCGTGCCGGCACTGGTCGTGGTGCAGGCGCTGATCGGCATCTATGGCGGCTACTTCGGCGGCGGCATCGGCATCCTGATGCTGGCGATGCTCGGCCTGTACGGCATGACCGAGATCCATGCCATGAACGGAGTCAAGACGGTGCTCAGCGGCTGCATGAATGTGGTCGCCGCGGCCATCTTCATCGCCGCCCGCGCGGTCTGGTGGCGCGAGGCGCTGATCATGCTGCTCGCGGCGATCGTCGGCGGCTGGATCGGCCCGTTGCTGGCGCGACGGGTGGCGCCGGCGCGGCTGCGACTGTTCGTGGTCGGGGTCGGCTTGGTGATGACGGCGTGGTTTTTCGCGCGCGGCTGACGTTTTCTCTCAACCCGCGTCGGCCACCGCGTCGTAACCGCGCGCGCTGAACTCGATCAGGCAGAAGCCGTGCCCCCAGGGATCGGCAAACGTCGCGATGCGGCCCCAGGTCGACGCGCGCACCTCGCCTTCCGCCAGCGCGCCCGCGGCAAGCACGTCGCGCATCGCCGCGTCGAGGTCATCGACCGCGAAGTCAAGATGCAGCGGCGTCCAGTGGCGACCGTAATCGCGGGCGGCAGCGGCGCCGTGATGCGGTGCGCTGCCGGCGGGCCTGGCCAGCAAAAACAACGGCGCTTCGGCCCCCAGCAGTTCGACGCCGCCAGCGCCGAAGCGGCGTCCGGCGCGCAATCCGAACGCGGCCGTGTAGAAAGCCTCAGCGCGCGCGAGGTCGTCGACATCGATGTTGATCAGTACGCGAGCCATGCGGCACCCGGCAGCGGCCGGGATCACTGCTTCGTCGGCTGCGGAAACTGCGCCGGATCGAAACCGCCGACCTCGAAACGCAGCGTCTGTTCGCGATGCGGCTTGCGCACCACATCCATGGTGATGGTGCCGGCCTTCTCCATGGCGGCGATGAAGCGGCGGTCGTCCTTGATGAACAGCGCCGGGTCACTGCTGTGCGGCAGATAGGCCTGCCAGCGCTCGGCACGGCCATCGAAGCGCATCGTCAGCGTGCACATGCCCTTGCAGAGGAAGCCGGCGTTGCTGTCGTCGTAGAGATAGACGCTCTGGCCCCAGATCGTGTGCCGACGCAGCACCAGTCGCACCGCGCTGGGATCACCGTCGGGCTTGACGGCACTGATCGCGGCGGTGGTCTGCCGGCCACCCGCCATCGGCGCGGCCTGGTACAGCCAGAGCGCGCGCAGTCGCTGGCGCTCGGCGGTCGCCGCCGCCTGCGCGGCGAGTGCCGGCAGGGTCTGCTGCACCTCGGCGGCGGCGGGTGTCCCGGGATACTTGCGCACGATCTCCTGCCCGATCGGCACCGCCAGGGCGTCGCCGTGCGAAGCCAGCAGCTGCTGGTAGAGCGTGTACTCCTTGGCTGCGGCGGCGGCCTGCGCCGCCTGCTGCCGCGCGGCCTGCTGCGCCGGCGTCGGGGCCTGCTGCGACGACGAGCAGGCGGCCAGCAGCGCTGCTGCTGCGATCAGGATGTGGCGCGGGCGATGGATACGCATGGACTTGCCTCGACCGTGGGGGCGGCACGCCATCGGAACGCGGTCGTCGCGCGGCGCGCCGCAGCCATGCCGACCAGGGCGCGATGCGACGACCCTCACACCGTCACCGGGTCGGGCTTGTCGGGATCGAGCTTCCACAATTTCATCGCGCGGGCGACGTCTTGCGCATGGATCGCGCCCTCGGCGGCCAGTGCGGACAGCGCAGCCTGCGCGATCCAGTAGCGGTCGACCTCGAAGAAACCGCGCAGGTGTTCGCGGGTGTCGGAACGGCCGAAGCCGTCGGTGCCGAGCACGGTGTAGCGCTTGCCGACCGGCATGAAGGCACGGATCTGATCGGCGAAACCGCGCACGTAATCGCTGGCCGCGATCGCCGGACCGGCGCGCTCGGACAGGCATTGCGTCACCCACGGCTGCCGCGGCGCGGCCTCGGGGTGCAGGCGGTTCCAGCGCTCGCAGTCGAAGCCGTCGCGGCGCAGTTCGGTGAAGCTGGGGCAGGACCACAGGTCGGCGCAGACGCCGAACTCCTTTTCGAGCAACTCGGCGGCGGCGATGCACTCGCGCAGGATCGAACCGGAACCCAGCAGCTGCACGCACGGCGCGCTGGTCTTGGCCTTGCTCTTGGGCTTGGCCTTTCCCGGGTCCCGGGTCCCGGGTCCCGAGTCCCGGCTCTCGATGCCCGAGTCCCGCAACAGATACATCCCCTTGACGATGCCTGCCGCGGCGCCCTCAGGCATGTCGGGGTGCGGGTAGTTCTCGTTCATCACCGTCAGGTAGTAGTAGTGATCCTCCTGCTCGGTGAGCATGCGGCGCACGCCGTCTTGCAGGATCACCGCGACCTCGTAGGCGAAGGTCGGATCGTAGGCTCGGCAGTTGGGCACGGCACCGGCGAGCAGGTGCGAATGGCCGTCCTCGTGCTGCAGACCCTCGCCGTTGAGCGTGGTGCGTCCCGAGGTGCCGCCGATCAGGAAACCGCGGCAGCGCATGTCGCCCGCCGCCCAGGCCAGATCGCCGATGCGCTGGAAGCCGAACATCGAGTAATAGATGAACACCGGCAGCA
Organism: Lysobacteraceae bacterium; assembly: GCA_028870665.1. Classification (GTDB taxonomy): domain Bacteria; phylum Pseudomonadota; class Gammaproteobacteria; order Xanthomonadales; family Rhodanobacteraceae; genus Metallibacterium. Next base: position 30,343 of record JAGWPB010000011.1, on the reverse strand, counting down.
TCGGCACGTTGTTGATCGAATAACTCGACGCGCCGGCCATCCATGCTGCCATGCCGCCGGCCTCGCTGATACCCTCCTGCAGCACCTGGCCGGCTTGATCCTCGCGGTAGTACATCAGCTGGTCGGCGTCCTGCGGCTTGTACTTCTGCCCGAACGGCGCGTAGATGCCGATCTGGCGGAACATGCCCTCCATGCCGAAGGTGCGCGCCTCGTCGGCGACGATCGGCACGATGCGCGGACCGATCGCCTTGTCGCGCAGCAGCAGGTTGAGGCCGCGCACGAAGGCCATGGTGGTGCTGATCTCGCGCTCGCCGGTGCCCTTGGTGATCGCCGCCAGCGCCTCCAGGTCCGGTGTCGGCGGCGACAGGTCGGCCTTGCGCCGGCGTTGCGGCAGGAAGCCGCCCAGGGCGCGGCGGCGCTCCAGCAGGTACTGCACCTCGGGCGAGTCCTTGCCGGGGTGGTAGTACGGCACCTCGTCGAGGGTGGCGTCGGGTACCGGGATGTTGAAACGGTCGCGGAAGGCGCGCACCGCGCTGTTGTCCATCTTCTTCTGCTGATGGGTGATGTTCTGCGACTCGCCCGCATCGCCCATGCCGTAGCCCTTGACGGTCTTGGCCAGGATCACGGTGGGCTGGCCGCTGTGGTTCACCGCCGCGTGGTAGGCGGCATAGACCTTGTGCGGGTCGTGGCCGCCGCGGTTGAGGCGCCAGATGTCGTCGTCGGACAGGCTGGCGACCATCGCCTTGAGCTCGGGGTACTTGCCGAAGAAATGTTCGCGCGTGTAGGCGCCGCCGAAGGCCTTGCAGGCCTGGTACTCGCCGTCCACGGTCTCCATCATCAGCTGGCGCAACAGGCCGCTGCTGTCGCGCGCCAGCAGCGGATCCCAGTAGCTGCCCCAGATCACCTTGATGACATTCCAGCCGGCGCCGCGGAACACGCCCTCGAGCTCCTGGATGATCTTGCCGTTGCCGCGCACCGGGCCATCCAGCCGCTGCAGGTTGCAGTTGACGACGAAGACCAGATTGTCCAGCCGCTCGCGCCCGCCGAGCGAGATCGCGCCCAGCGATTCCGGCTCATCGCTCTCGCCGTCGCCCATGAAACACCAGATCTTGCGATCGCTCTTGGGCAGCAGGCCGCGATGCTCCAGGTACTTGGAGAACTGTGCCTGGTAGATCGCCTGGATCGGACCGAGTCCCATCGACACCGTCGGCACCTGCCAGAAATCCGGCATCAGCCACGGGTGCGGATACGACGACAGCCCGCCGCCACCGACTTCCATGCGGAAGCGGTCGAGTCGGGCCGCGTCGATGCGCCCCTCGAGAAAGGCGCGTGCGTAGATGCCGGGGCTGGAGTGGCCCTGGTGCAGCACCAGGTCGCCGGGATGGTCGGCGCTGGGCGCGCGCCAGAAGTGGTTGAAGCCGACGTCGTAGAGCGTCGCCGAGGAGGCGAAGCTGGCGATGTGCCCGCCCAGTTCGCCGGGCTTGCGGTTGGCGCGGATCACCATCGCCATCGCGTTCCAGCGGATCAGCGAGCGGATGCGCCACTCCATCGCGGCATCGCCCGGGGACTTGACCTCGAGATGCGCCGGAATGGTGTTGACGTATTCGGTCGTCGGCTCGAACGGCAGATGCCCGCCGGCACGGCGGGTGGTGTCGACCATGCGCTCGAGCAGGTAGTGCGCGCGTTCGGCCCCCCCGTGGTCGATGACGGCCGAAAGCGATTCCACCCACTCACGGGTTTCGGCCGGATCGGGGTCCTGGTGCAGCAGATCGTCGAACGGTTCCATCAAGTCCCTCCGCGGTGGCGCGCGCCATGCCTGTCGATGCAGGGGCCGCCGCTGCGGACGGCCGCCTCCAGCGGGCAAGTTTAGCGCGGCGGCGATCCGCTCAGGGTGGCGGCGGCGGCTCCGCGCGCCACGTCGCGAGGGCGCGTTCGGCGCGTTCGCGACCCAGCGCGATCATTTCGCCAGCCCGGTAGAACTCGTAGGTCGCACAGGCGTTGCGCGGGACCTCGATCATGAGATCGGGACGGTACGCCGCCAGCCGCAGATGCGCCAGATTGGCCTGCATCAGGTCCAGCGCCTGGCCCATCAGCTCCATCCAGCCGGGTTCGCGCGGCGCTACCGGCGTCGCGCCGCGGCCGAGCAGTTGCTCGACAAGTGCGGCGATCTTCTGCCGGTAAGGCCCGCGTGGCGGTGCTTCCGGCGGGTCTGGCGCGGCCTCGGCAGGTCCGTCGACGCTGACCACGACGAGGTAATCGAAGCGCTCGCGCAACAGCGGTGTCACCGGCACCGGATTGAGCAGGCCGCCATCGACCAGACGGCGGCCGTGCACGATCTGGGGATGGAACAGGGTGGGGATCGCGATCGAGGCGCGAATGGCCTCGAACAGCGGGCCACTGGATATCCAGACCTCGCGCTGGCGCTCGATGTCGGTGGCGACCGCGGTGAACGGAATCGCCAGCTGCTCGATGTCGGTCTCGCCGACCAGATCGCGCAGCGCGCCGATGATGCGCTCACCCTTGATCAGACCCGGCCCCGACAGGGTCCAGTCGACCAGTCGCAGGACGTCGATCTTGGCCAGCGACGTCACCCAGTCGCGATAGACGTCGAGGCGGCCGGCGGCGTGGATGCCGCCGACCAGAGCCCCCATCGAGCTGCCGGCAACCGCGACGATGGCAAAGCCGGCCGCCTCGAGCGCCTCGATCGCGCCGATATGCGCGAGTCCCTTGGCGCCACCCGAGCCCAGCGCGAGGGCGATGCGCGGTCGCGCGGGCGCCGCGGCAACCGGGCCATCGCTCATGACGGATCACCGGCATAGCCGTCCAGGGCCAGCTTGAGCAGGATCTTCATTTCTTCGCGCAGCGGCAGCGGTGCCACCACCTCGGCGTCGGGGCCGTACTTCATCACGTCCATCAGCAATTCGCGCGAATTCGAGTACGGCAACCGCAACTCGTAGCGGCCGTCGGGCAGGAAGCGGCCCTCCTGCTGCGAATGCCAGTGGGTATCGGCGACCCAGCGCGCGGCGTGGGCGGTGAAGCGCAGCGTGGCCCAGGCGCGCGGCCTGCCGGAGAAGATGCCGTAGCTGGAGGCGAGGATGGCATCGAGTTCGGGCCCGGCAACGTCCTCGGCCGGCTCGGTCAGCGCCTGCGACTCGGCGATACGATCGACGGCGAAGCTGCGCAGCGCCTGCTTGTCATGGTCCCAGGCATCGAGATACCAGTTGTCGCGGTAGTGGGTCAGACGTTGTGGCGACACCGTGCGCCGCGAGTCGGCGCCGGTGGTGCGCGCGCGGTAGCGCAGGCGCAGCCGCTTGCGCGCCAGTACCGCACCGGCGACGGTGCGGAACACCTGCTGATCCATGCGCCGCGCGCCCGAGGCGATCACGCGGATGCGCTCCAGCGGCAGCGCCGGATCCTTGGCGTGCTCGGCGAGCAGGCGTTCGATGCGGGCACGGAACGGCGCCAGCGCGCCGCTGAGCACGCCGGGATCGGCGCGTCCGATCAGCGCGTGCAGCGCCATCAGCGCGGCCAGCTCCTCGCTGTTCAGCCACAGGCCCGGCAGTTCGAAGCGCTCGCCCTCGTCGGGCGCATAGCGGAAGCCGGCGACATCGTCCTCGCCGCTCTCGATCGGCGCGCCCAGCGCATCGCGCAGGAAGGCAACGTCGCGGTACACGGTGGCGCGCGAGCAGCCGAGATCATCGGTCAGGTGGGCCAGCGACAGCGGCCGGCGCGCCGCCTTGAGCTTGCGGTGCAGGGTGAGGATGCGCTCGTAGCGGTCCATCCGGAGAACTCGGAGCGATGAAGCGCCCAGCATGCCGAGCACACGGCGTGTCGGCAAGCAATGTCCGCATCGCGGCACGGAACGTCCGCCGCGGATCGACGCGCACATGATTCAGCCGCGGCGACGTCCGATGCTGGCAGACTTGTGCCCGACGCGCCGCCCGCCACCGCGCGCGGCCGTTGCCGTTCCCACCTGCCTGCCGGACCCCTCATGCGCACGCATCTGATCGCCCCGCTGCTCGCTCTCGCTTTCGCCCTGCTCCCCGCCACCGCCGGTGCCGACGACAGCGCCGCCCTGCCCGGCAGCGCGCGCCTGCCGACGGCCTCCGGCTCCGGCTGGAACGGCGAAGGTCAGCTCGGCCTCGCCGCCACCACCGGCAACACCCGTTCGCAAAGCCTCAACGCGGGCCTCAAGTTCAGCTATGAGGACAGCGAATGGAAGGACACCTTCGACTTCAGCGCCCTGCGCAGCCGCGGCGAGGTCAGCACGGCCACGGTCGTCAACGGCCAGCCGGTCACGCTCAACCGTTTCGCGGTGACCGCCAACCGCTACACCTTCGACGCCGCGTCCGGCCTGAAGCTGGACGACCGCAATGCGCTGTTCAGCGATCTGCGCTACGACCACGACGATTTTTCGCCCTACCGCTACCAGACCGTGGCGTCGGTCGGCTATGACCTCGCCGTGATCAAGACCCCGGCGACCGAACTGGCCTTCGAGGTCGGCCCCGGCTACAAGCGCTACCGCGAGGCCGGGACCAGCCAGGATCGCGGTGCGCTGATCGGCCGCGGACTGCTGGCCTTCCGCCAGCAGCTGACCGCCAGCACCCGCATCGAGGATCACCTGCTGATCGAGGCGGCCAGCTTCAATACCTTCACCCAGAACGATGCCAACCTGGTGGTGGACATGAACAAGCGGCTGGCGCTGAAGATCGGCTACCAGGCGCGCCACAACAGCAACATCGGCGCCGCGATCGCCAGCGGCGCGGCGACCGGCAACGCCAAGACCGACACCCTGCTGACCACCAACCTCGTCTACAACTTCTAGCGACCCAGCAGCGCGTCCGCGCCCTGCGCCAGCAGGTCGGCAGCCACGCTCTGCCCCAGTCGCTCGGGCGCGGATGTCGCAGCTTCGGCCGAAGCGCGCAGCAGATGGCCGCTGCGACTGTCACCGACCATCCCGTACAGGCGCAGTCCGCGCTCGGCGACCACGCACCAGGCGCCCACCGGCACCGTGCAACTGCCGCCCAGGGCGGCATTGAGCGCCCGCTCGGCGCGGATCGCGGTCCGCGTGTCGGCATCTTCCAGCGGCGCCAGCAATTCGGCCACGCGCGCATCGCCGGCTCGGGCCTCGACCGTGATCGCCGCCTGGCCCGGCGCCGGCAGCCAGTCCGGCGCGGCGAGGCGGGCCCGGATGCGCGCCGCGAGGCCGAGGCGCTCGAGCCCGGCCGCGGCCAGCAGGATCGCGTCGTAGTGACCGGCGTCGAGCCGGGCCAGGCGCGTGTTGACGTTGCCGCGCAGATCGACGATCTGCAGATCCGGTCGCAACGCGCGCAATTGCGCGGTGCGCCGCAGCGAGGACGTGCCGACCCGCGCGCCGGGCGGCAGAGCCGCCAGTGCGTCATGACGGGAACTGACGAAAGCATCGGCGGCATCGGCGCGCGGCAGCACCGCGACCAGCACGAAACCGGGCTCGAGCTCGGCCGGCACGTCCTTGAGCGAGTGCACGGCCAGATCGGCGCGACGTTCCATCAGCGCCACTTCGAGTTCCTTCAGAAACAGGCCTTTGCCGCCGAGCTCGGCCAGGGCGCGATCGAGCACCTGATCGCCGCGCGTGGTCATCGGCAGCAATTCGACGATCAGGCCCGGATGCGCCGCGCGCAGCAGCGTGGCGACGTGTTCGGCCTGCCACAGCGCCAGGGCGCTGCGGCGGGTGGCGATGCGCAGGATGTTCAAGCGGCGCGGGCTCCCGATGTCATTCGACGCGCAGCAGTTCGCGCAGCGCGGGCAGTTTGCGGCGGCTGACCTCGGGCGCGAGATCGCTGCCGGCGATCTGCGCGACGGTACGGCCGTCGGGCATGGACTTCAGGCCCAGCAGGCGCTCGCGCGGCACCAGGCAATTTCGGTGCAGGCGCACGAAACGGCCGGGAAACTCCAGCTCCAGCTGCTTGAGCGACTCCTCGATCAGCAGGCTGCCGTCGCGGTGATGCACGGTGACGTACTTGTCGTCCGCGAGCAGACACAGCACGGCATTCAGCGGCACCCGCTTGAGTTCGCCGCGGATGCGCGCGCACAGGTGATCGCGCCGAGGCGGCCCTGCCGGAGCCTCGGCGCGCCGTTGTGCCGCCCGGCGCAGAGCCGCGCACAGGCGCTCGCCACGCACCGGCTTGACCAGATAGTCGGCCGCCGCCAGGTCGAACGCCGATACCGCGTGCTGCTCGTAGGCGGTGCAAAACACCACCTGCGGCGGCGCCGGCAGCGCTTTCAGGCGCCGCGCCAGATCAAGCCCCGACAGGCCGGGCATCTCGATATCCAGCAGCAGCACATCCGGCCTCATCTCGGGCAGCAGGGCCAGCACCGCATCGGCATCACCGACGCTGCCGACCAGCTCGGCGCCCGGACATTCGCGCAACAGCGCCTCCAGGCGCATGCGCGCCAGCGGTTCGTCATCGGCGATCAGGACTCGCATCGGGCAATCGCACCGTCACCGTCCAGCGCCCGTCGGCGGTCGCGACATGCAGCGCACCGCGGGTGCCGAAATGGTAGCCGATACGGGCACGGACGTTGGCAAGGCCGTGGCCGCTGCCCGTCGCCGTCCCCGCCGCATCGCTCAGCGGATTGGCGATCACGATCTCGACGCCGCCCTCGACGCAGCGGCCGCCCAGCCGCAGCAGTCCGCCTTCACGACGCGGCTGGATGCCGTGATGCACGGCGTTCTCGACCAGCGGCTGCAGCAGCAGGCGCGGCAGCGGCAGCGCGCGCGGCAATGCATCGAGATCGCGCTCCACCCGCAGCCGCGCACCGAGACGCAGCTGCTCGATGGCCAGATAGCGCTCGATCAGGTCCAGCTCCTCGCCCAGCGTGCCGGGACGATCATCGGCACCCAGCGCGGCGCGGAACAGGTCGGCCAGGTTCTCCAGCGTGCGTTCCGCAGCCGGCGGATCAAGCCGCACCAGCGCGGCCGCGGTGTTGAGGCTGTTGAACAGAAAGTGCGGACGGATGCGCGCCTGCAGCGCCTCGACCTGGGCCCGGGCGACGGCATCCAGACGCGCGCGCCATTGCACCAGCACGTACAGATAGCGCAGCAGCGCGGCAGCGATCAGCGCCGTCACCGCCGCATTGCCGAGAACGAAGCGCGACGCCGAGGGTGCGATCAGTCCGGTACCCAGCGCACGATCCATCCAGTGCACGACCACGCTGGCCAGCAGCACGATCAGCACCAGCAGCAGCCAGGCCGCGGCGTAACTGCCGGCGCCCGGCAGGCGGTCGAGCCACGGGCGCAATTTGCACAATGCGACGCCGCCGAGCAGCGCCAGCCAGACCGCGAACAGCATGGCCTGGCTGCCGCCGCGCAGGGTCAGCGCGCCGCCCGGCGCCAGCAGCAGCACCAGCGCCACGATCGCCGCCACCAGCAGCAGCGCGAACAGGACCGGGGCACTGCAGAAATCCGGCAGCGGAGCGCGCTCGCGCGCGGCGGCCGGCGTCATCCCGGCGCCCCGCGCAGACGCACGCCGATCCAGGCGCGCAGGTCGGCGATCTCCTCGGGACAGACCTGATGCGCCATCACGTAGCTGTGCCAGTCCACCGCGTGGCCCAGCGTCGCCAGGGCGTCGCGCGAACGCAGTCCCAGCGCCATCGGCACGATCGGGTCAAGACGACCGTGGCCCATGAACACCGGCAGATGGGTGTTGGCCATGCTGCGTTCGGCGGCGCTGTGCGCCTGCAGCGGAAGATAGGTCGAGAGCGCGATCGCGCCGGCCAACGGCTGGCGGTGACGCAATGCGGTCGCCAGCGCGATCGCGCCGCCCTGCGAAAAGCCCGCCAGCAGGATGCGCTCGGCCGCCACGCCGCGCGCAGTCTCGCGTTCGATCAGCGCCTCGACTTCGGCGATCGCGGCGCGCATGCCGTTCTCGTCCTGCCGGGCATGCAGATCGAAGGCCTGGATGTCGTACCAGGCGCGCATGCGCATGCCGCCGTTGACGGTCACCGGGCGCACCGGCGCATGCGGAAACACGAAGCGCAGCGGCGGCCAGGCGCGCTCCGTCAACTGCGGCACGAGCGGCATGAAATCGTTGCCGTCGGCACCCAGGCCATGCAGCCAGATGATGCTGTGACGCGGGCCGGGTCCGGTTTCGGTCTCGACACAGGGCAGGGGCATGCGCGGTCCTTGGTGGGTGTCGACAGCATGCCGCATGCGCGGACCGGCTAGAAGCCCGCCGCGGCGCTCAGAACCGCGCGCCGAGCAGCAGCATCGTCTCACCGATGTTGGGGCCCCTCGCGAGATGGCCGTTGGAGATGTGCCGGACCATCACGTCCCAGTGCCCGACCTGCCAGCCAAGGGTATCGACGAACTCGCCGCTGCTGGACAGTGCATTGGTCTTGCCGTGGGTGACGCCGATGCCGAAACCGAGAAAGGCATGCCGCCAGATCCCGTCGCCGGGCAAGCTGGCCCGCACGCCCGCGAAGCCGATCCAGACGTCATGATCGAGACGATCGACTGCAGTGCCCCGTGCGCGCACGTAGCCCAGTCCGAACTCGGGCGCGATGTCGAGTGTGCGCCAGCGCCATGGATCCGCGGCCGCCTCGGCGAACACGGCGCTGGTCCAGTGATGCTGACCGGTGACGCTCGGACCCCAGCTCACCGTGGTCTCGGCGCTGCGGGCGACGAGCGGAATGGCCAGCAGCACCGCCAGCAATGCCCGCGACAGGGCCCCGAGGCAGCGCCGAGGGAGGGGGTCGCGAGGGGGAACCTCGTCTGAGGGGATCATGCGGTCTCCATCACGGTCCCGTTCCTGACTGTGTCTATCGACATAACAGCGTCAGCAAGTGGGTGTGAAAGCCATGAGTACAAGGTCTTCGTACAGCAGGTCGGTCCGATAGGAGTCTCGGCTTATTTTGCCTTGACAATAAAATGCATGGCTATATCATAACCGGCCATGTCTGCCTGCCCGACCATCCCGTCCGCCGCCGAAGGGAATCTCGGTGTCCTCCTCGGTTGCGTGCGCGCGCGCCTGGCGGCGGCGCTCGAAGCCGAGCTGGCGCGTCGCGGTTTCGACCTCAACCAGACCCAATACGTGGTGCTGAAACGCCTGGCGCTGTGCGGCCCGCAATCGCCGGGAGAACTGGCGCAGGCGGTAGGCCATGATGCCGGCGCGATGACGCGGGTGATCGATCGCCTGGAAGCCAAGGGCTACCTGCGCCGCGAGCCCCATCCCAGCGATCGGAGGGCGTTGCGCATCGTCCCGACCGAGGCCGGGGCCGCCTTGTGGACCCAGCTCAGCGACTGCGGTGAACGCGTGCTCGAACAGGCGCTCTCGCGCCTGCAGCCGGCGGACCGCAGGCAGCTGGCGGCCAGTCTCAAGGGCATCCTCGAAGCGCTGAGCGACACACCCGCGCCCGTCCCGCCCTCCGCCTGATTCCATGGTGACGCCCATGCGTGTCCTGCAGTCTCCCGCGCTGGCGGGAGTCATCACCCTCCTTCTCGCGGGCTGCGTCAGCAGCGCGGGTCTGCGTCCGCAGGGACAACCGCTGGCGGCGGACCAACTGCAGGCTGCCCGCAGTTTCGCCGGAACGCCGCTGTCACCGGCCGCGTGGCCGCGTGCCGACTGGTGGACGACCTTCGGCGACCCCGAGCTCGATCGCCTGGTGCAGCAGGCACTGGCGGGCAATCCCGACCTGGCGGCTGCCGACGCCCGGGTGCGTCTCGCCGAGGCGCAGGCCGGGGCAGCCGATGCGGCGCGCGCGCCGCAGGTCGGCGCCGGGGTGTCGTCCTCCGGCATCCGCGTTCCGAGCACCGTGATTCCGCGCCCCTACGGCGGCCACTACAGCGCGCTCGACCGCATCGGCCTCAACTTCAGTTACACCTTCGACCTCTGGGGCGGTCGTCGCGCGGCCTGGGAAGCCGCCGTCGATCGCGGCCATGCCGCGCAAGTGGATGCCGCCGCGGCACGCCTGACCCTGGCCGCCGATGTCGCCCGCGCCTACGCCACCCTCGGCGCCGCCGAGAAAACCCGGGCCATCGCCGATTCCGAGCTGCAGCGCGCCACGCATGTGCTGAGCCTGACCCGCCAGCGAGTCGGTGCCGGCATCGACAACCGTCTCGACCTGGATCAGGCAGCCGCCGCGGTGGCCGCGGCCACGGCCGACCGCGCCGCGCGACAGCGCAGTGTGGCGCTGGCTCGGATCGCGTTGGCGGCGCTGCTCGGCCGGGGTCCGGACGCCACCCTGACGCTCACCGCGCAGCCGTTGCCGCCGGCGGCGCTGGCGTTGCCGGCCGACCTGCCGGCCGCATTGCTGGGCCGGCGTCCGGACGTCGTCGCCGCCCGCTGGCGCATCGAGGCGGCCGCGCGCGCGATCCATGCCGCCCGGGCAGCGTTCTATCCCAATCTCAATCTCGCCGCCGGGCTCGGGCTGGCCTCGCTGGGCGGGGGCAACCTGCTCGAAGCCGCCAGCCGCTACGAACAGTTCGGCCCGGCGCTCAGCCTGCCGCTGTTCGACGGCGGCCGCCTGCGCGCCAACCTCGCCGGCCGGGACGCCGACTACGACCTCGCCGTGGCGCAATACAACCAGACCCTGATCGAAGCACTGCGCCAGGTCGCCGCCGGCGTGGCCACGCTGCGCACGCTCGATCGCGAAAGCGGCGCCGCCCGCCAGGCGCGCGCCGACGCGGCTTCGGCCTGGAAGATCGCGCTGATCCGCTACCGCGCCGGCATCGGCAGTTACATCGAGGCACTGACCGTCGAACGCGGCCTGCTCGCGGCCGAGCAGCGCGTTGCCACCCTCGACGCCGCGCGCGTCGTGCAATCGATCGAGCTGGTGCAGGCGCTGGGCGGCGGTTATGCCTCGACCGCCGTGACCGCCGACCCTGCCCCTGCCCACGCTGTTGCCGAGGTCCATCCATGAGCTCCCAGACACCCATCTCCGTCGCGGCCGCGCCGGCGCCCAACGGACGGCGCCGGCTGCTGCTGCGCCTGCTGCTGCTGGCGATCGTCGCGGCCGGCCTGCTGTGGCTGGCCTGGTACTGGCTCGATGGCCGCTGGTACCAGGACACCGACGACGCCTATGTGCACGGCAACATCGTCGAGATCACCCCGCTGGTGCCGGGCACCGTGATCAGCATCGGCGCCGACAACGACGACCTGGTGCACCAGGGTCAGGTGCTGGTGCAGTTCGATGCCGCCGATGCGCGCGTCGCACTGCAGCGTGCCGAGGCGAATCTCGCGCGCGCGGTGCGCCAGGTGCGCGGGCTGTACGCAAACGCCGCCGCCGTGCGGGCCGAGCTGGCCGCGCGCAAGGTCGCGGTGGACAAGGCGCGCAGCGACTTCGCGCGGCGCCGCAACCTGGCCGCGAGCGGCGCGATCTCGGCCGAGGAGCTGGCCAACGCGCGTGACGCACTGGCCGCCGCCGAGCAGGCCTACAGCGCGGCGCAGCAGCAGCTGGCCGGCAGCCGCGCGCTGGTGGCCGACACCGTGATCGCCGCGCAGCCCGACGTGCTGGCCGCCGCGGCGGCGGTGCGCCAGGCCTATCTGGACGACGTTCGCTCGCAACTGCTGGCGCCGGTGACCGGCTACGTCGCCAAGCGCAGCGTGCAGGTGGGCCAGCGCGTCGCGCCGGGCACGCCGTTGATGGCGGTGGTGCCGCTGGGCGGGGTGTGGGTCAATGCCAACTTCAAGGAAACCCAGCTGGCGCACATGCGCATCGGCCAGCCGGTGACGCTGACCGCGTCGCTGTATGGCAGCGGCGTCACCTACCACGGCCGCGTCGACGGCATCGGCATCGGCACCGGCAGCGCGTTCGCCCTGCTGCCGGCGCAGAACGCCACCGGCAACTGGATCAGCATCGTGCAGCGGGTCCCGGTGCGCATCGTGCTGGAGCCGAGGGAGCTGGCGGCGCATCCGCTGCGCATCGGCCTGTCGATGAGCGTCGAGGTCAACCTGCACGACCGCAGCGGACCGGTCTTGTCGACGACCACGCGCACGCGACCGGTGCTGGCCACCGGCGTCTATGCGCATCAGCTCGCCGACGCCGATGCCCTGGTCGCCCGCATCATCCACGCCAATGCCGGCAGCGTCCGGTAAGGACGCGCAGCGTCGATGAGCGAAGCACACGCCCCATCGGGTGGGTTCAGCCCGCCCAGTCTGGCGCTGGCGACGATCGGACTGTCGCTGGCGACCTTCATGCAGGTGCTCGACACCACGATCGCCAATGTCTCGCTGCCGACGATCGCCGGCAATCTCGGCGTCAGCAACGAGCAGAGCACCTGGGTGATCACCTCGTTCGCGGTCAGCAACGCGATCGCGCTGCCGCTGACCGGATGGCTGACGCGCCGCGTCGGCGAGGTCCGGCTGTTCATCTGGGCAACCATCCTGTTCACGCTGTCGTCGATGCTGTGCGGGCTGTCGCACAGCATGGGCATGCTGATCGCCTTTCGCGTGCTGCAGGGCGCGGTGGCCGGACCGATGTACCCGATTACCCAGGCGCTGCTGGTGTCGATCTATCCGGCGCACAAGCGCGGCCAGGCGCTGGCGCTGCTGGCGATGGTCACCGTGGTCGCGCCGATCGCAGGACCCATTCTCGGCGGCTGGATCACCGACAATTACAGCTGGCAGTGGATCTTCTTCATCAACGTGCCGATCGGGTTCTTCGCCGCCAGCGTGGTCGCATCGCAAATGCGCGGCCGCCCCGACCCGACCGACCGGCCGCGCATGGACTACGTCGGACTGATCACCCTGGTGATCGGCGTGGCGGCACTGCAGATCCTGCTCGACAAGGGCAACGACGCCGACTGGTTCAGCTCGAACTTCATCGTCATCCTGGCGATCGTGGCGGCCGTCTCGCTGACGATCTTCCTGATCTGGGAGCTGACGGACACCGACCCGATCGTCGACCTGCGCCTGTTCCGGCATCGCAACTTCAGCGCCGGCACCGTGGTCCTGGTGCTCGGCTACGCGGTGTTCTTCAGCATCAACTTGCTGGTGCCGCAATGGCTGCAGACGCAGCTCGGCTATACCTCCGAGTGGGCCGGCTTCGCCGCCGCGCCGCTGGGCATCCTGCCGGTGATCCTGACCCCGTTCGTCGGCCGCTACGCGCACAAGTTCGACCTGCGGGTGCTGGCGGCGCTCTCGTTCCTGGTCCTGGCGCTGACCTCGTTCTGGCGTTCGGACTTCAACACCCAGGTCGACTTCGACACCGTGGCCATGGTGCAGCTGGTGCAGGGCCTGGGCGTGGCGCTGTACTTCATGCCCATCCTCACCATCCTGCTCTCGGACCTCACCCCGCGCGAGATCCCGTCGGGCTCGGGCACGGCCACGTTCCTGCGCGTGCTGGCCGGCAGTTTCGCCGCGTCGATCACCACCTTCATGTGGAACCGCCGCGCCGCGCTGCATCACGCCCAGCTGACCGAGCACATCACCGCCTATTCGCCGATGGCGCGCCACGCGCTGGCCCGGCTCGGTCCCGGCGAACGCGGTGCGGCCCTGCTCAATCTCGAGATCACCCGGCAGGGCTACCAGATCGGCTTCAACGAGCTTTTCCACGTCATCGGCTGGGTCTTCGTCCTGATGATCCCGATCCTGTGGCTGGCCAAGCCGCCGTTTTCGCCCAAGGCGGGCGGCAGCGCGGCGGCGCACTGACCGGACGTGCGGCGCGGTCCGATCGGATGCTGCCGCGAGCCTTTCAGCGCGGCCCCGGCTTCTCGCGCTGGCGCCGTCCCAGCGTGCGATGCCCCGGCTGCGCGCCCGCCTTGCGTTGCAAGCGCTGCTCCAGCGCCAGCGCCTGCTGCTCGCGTTCATCGTGCAGCTTGAGATAGCTGCGCCAGCGCTCGCCGTCGAGCTCGCCCGAAGCAAGCGCCGCACCGATCGCGCAGCCGGGCTCGTTGCCGTGGCCGCAGTCGGCAAAGCGGCAGTTGCCGGCCAGCGTCGCGATGTCGGCGTAGAGATCGAGGTTCTCCTCGCCGGTCAGCTTGAGCTCGCGCATGCCCGGGGTATCGATCAGGCAGGCGCCGCCGGGCAGCGCCAGCAACGCGCGGTGCGTGGTGGTGTGGCGGCCGCGGCTGTCGTTGGCACGGATGGCGGCGGTAGCCTGGCGCTGCTCCCCCAGCAGCGTATTGGTCAACGTGGACTTGCCGGCCCCCGAGGAGCCCACCAGCGCGGCGGTGACGCCCGCCCCCAGCCATGGAGCCAGCTGCGCGCCGACCCCGGGGTCCTTGGCATTGATCGCCAGCACGGCGGTCGCCGGCGGCAGCGTCGATTCCAGCTGCGCCCGCGCGGACGCTGCCCCGGGATGCTGGTCGGCCTTGGTCAGCAACACCACCGGCGTCGCGCCGGAGCCGTCGATCAGCGCCAGGTAGCGCTGGATGCGGCGCGGATTGAAGTCGCCGTCGAGCCCCATCAGCACCAGCACCACGTCGACGTTGGCCGCGATCACCTGGCGCTGGTAGCGCTCGCCGGCGGCGGCGCGCGTCAGCAGGCTGCGTCGCGGCATGATGGCGAGAATGTGCGGCGGCGACCCCGGCGCGACCCAGACGAAATCGCCCACCGCCGGCCGCAGTACAGGGTCCAGTCCGCGGCGCAGGAACTCCGGCGCCGGCTGCGCACTGAAGGGACCGCGCCCGTCGTGCAGGACGTATCCGGAGCGATGCTGCGCGGCGACACGGGCCAGACTCTGGCCGGGTGCGGGCGGCGGAGTCGCATCCTGCGCACGCCAGCCCAGGCGGATCAGATCATTCAAGCTGGATTCCCCAGATCACGCCGCAGGGCCGGGCCCGCATCGCGTGGCTATTTGCCAAATGGAACGCTAGCATGCGGCGCGCCGGTCCGGAGTCTGTCCGCCCATGCATGACCTGATTCCCAGCCCGCGCCTGGACGCGGTGCGCTACGACATCCGCGGTCCGCTGGTGCAGCGCGCGCGCGCGCGCGAGGCGGCCGGGCACACACTGTATTCGCTCAATATCGGCAACCCGGCGCGCTTCGGCCTGCGCACGCCACCGCATCTGGTCGCCGCGGTGAACGCACATCTTGCCGACAGCGAGGGCTACGGCCACGAGCTCGGCCTCGATGATGCGCGCGCGGCGATCTTCGCCCAGCAACGCGCGCGCGGGACGCGGGTCGCCGACAGCAGCCACGTGTTCGTCGGCAACGGCGTCAGCGAACTGATCGATCTCGCCTTGCGCGCGCTGCTCGCCCCCGGCGACGAGGTGCTGCTGCCCTGCCCCGACTATCCGCTGTGGACTGCCGCGACCGTGCTCAACGGCGGCCGCCCGGTCTACTACGCCTGCCCGGCCGCTCAGGCACATCTCCCCGATCCCGATGCCCTTGCCGCCCAGATCACGCCGCGCACGCGCGCGCTGGTGCTGATCAATCCCAACAATCCGACCGGCGCGGTCTATCCGCGCGAGCTGCTGGTACGGCTGGTCGAGCTGGCCGCACGCCATCGCCTGCTGCTGCTCAGCGACGAGATCTACGACGGCATCCTCTACGACGACGCCCGTTTCGAACCGCTGGCGCCGCTGGCCGGCGACCTGGCCTGCGTCAGCTTCGCCGGCATTTCCAAGGTCCATCGCGCCTGCGGCTATCGCGTCGGCTGGATGACCCTGAGCGGATCGCCGGCACGCGTCGGCGCCTATCGCGAGGCGCTGCAGCTGCTTACGGCGCTGCGCGTGTGCGCCAACCAGCCGGTGCAGTGGGCGGTGCGTGCCGCGCTCGAAGGTCCGCCCACCATCGCCGCCCTGACCGCGCCCGGCGGGCGCTTGCACGTCACGCGCCAGGCGGTGATCGACGGCGTCGCCGGCAGTGCATTCCTCAGCCTGGTGGCGCCGGCAGGCGCCCTGTACGCCTTTCCGCGCGTGCGCGCCGACGTCCTGCCGGTATTCGATGCCGATGCCTTCGCGCTGGATCTGCTCGAACACGAGGACGTGCTGCTGATGCCGGGCTCGGCGTTCAACCTGCACGACGGCCGGCATCTGCGCCTGACCCTGCTGCCGGAGCCGGCCGATCTGGTCGAGGTGATGCGGCGCATCGAACGCGCGCTGCGCCGCCAGGCCGATGTCGCCGTCGGTGCCGTCGCCGTCGCAGTCGCCTGAGGCGCACGTCGATGCCGCTGCAGAAGCGCCTGCTGGCGCTGGGCGATTCCTACAGCATCGGCGAAGGCGTCGCCGAGGCCGAGCGCTGGCCCGTCCAGCTGACCGCCGCGCTGCTCGCCACCGGCCATGCGCTGTCGGATCCGCACATCCTCGCCACCACCGGATGGACCACCGACGAGCTCGCCGCAGCGCTCGAGCGCGCGGCGCCGGAGCCGGCGTGGGCCCTGGTCAGCCTGCAGATCGGCGTCAACGACCAGTACCGCGGCCGCACCGTCGCCGCCCTGCGTTCCGGTTTCCGCCCGCTGCTGGCGCGCGCGATCGAGCTCGCCGGAGGTGCCCCGCAGCGGGTACTGGTGGTGTCGATTCCCGATTGGGGGGTGACGCCGTTCGCGCGCGCGGGCGGCCACGATCCCGCACGCACCGGCGCCGCGATCGATGCCTGCAATGCCGCCGAACGCACGCTGACCGAAGCCGCCGGCGCGCGCTGGATCGACGTCACCCGTCACTCGCGCACCGCCGGCGCCGAGCTGGCTGCCGACGGACTGCATCCGGGACCGGCGCAGTACCGGCGCTGGCTGACCGCGCTGCTGCCGGCGGCGCGCGGCGCGTTGAGCGAGCGCGGATCCGCGCCGGTGCCGTGACCGCGCGGCGGCTTGCCGCGCCGCGGGGATCGGATGACGCGTTATCATCGATGCTTCCCCTGCGCCGGAAACCGTCATGTCGCTCGATTCCGCCGTCCGCGCCCGCATCGAGGCGCTGCTCGCCGAGCATCGCGTCGTGCTGTTCATGAAGGGCAATCGCCAGACGCCGCAGTGCGGGTTTTCCGCGGCCGCCCGCAACACGCTCGACGAGCTGCTGCCGGACTACCACACCGTCGACGTGCTGGCCGATCCCGCGCTCCGCGAAGGCATCAAGGCGTTCGGCAACTGGCCGACCATTCCGCAGCTGTACGTGGACGGCGAACTGGTCGGCGGCGCCGACATCGTGCGCCAGCTCTACGCCAGCGGCGAGCTGCACGCGCTGTTCGGCCAGGCCGCGCCCGACCGCACGCCGCCCGCGATCACCATCACCGACGCCGCCGCCGAGGCGATCCGCGCCGGCATGGCCGACGCCGGCGCGCTGGCGCTGCATCTCGAGATCGGTCCCGACTTCAGCGCCGGTTTCCAGCTCGCGCCGGCGGGCGATCACGACATCGTCAGCGTCGCCAACGGCATCCCGGTGCACCTCGACCCCGGCAGCGCGCAGCGCGCGCAGGGCATCGTCATCGACTGGGTGCGGAGCGTGCAGGGCGAGGGCCTGTCGCTGCGCTTTCCGGGCGCCGGCGTGCAACCGCTGGACGCGCGCGAAGCGGCCGCGCGCCTCGCCGCCGGAGCCGTCACCCTGATCGATGTGCGCCCCGCCGCCGAGCGCGCGCTGGCCGCGGTGGCCGGCGCGCGCGCGCTGGAAGCCGAGGGCTACGAGACGCTGGCACAGCTGCCCAGGGACACCGCACTGGCCTTCCTCTGCCACCACGGCGTGTCCAGCCGCGGTGTCGCCGAGCGCTTCGCCGCGCACGGCTTCCGCCAGGTGTTCAACGTCGAGGGCGGCATCGACGCCTGGGCGCGCGAGGCCGATCCCGGTCTGCCGCGCTACTGAGGCGCGCCCGATCTTCCGGCGCAACGGGCGACAGCGCTATCGGCCAACGTGTGGGTTTCTTCCGGCCCGTCGTCCTTCGGCCCATGGCCGGATGCCTCGGCCCATGGCCTCGGCATGACCAAAGCACGATGATCAAAGACTGGGTCGCCTTGAGGCCAGGAACAGGGTGCCGGTCAGCGGCGTGACGTGGACAGGCGGCGCAACCCGGGTCTTGCGCTGCGCGCGGCGGCAACGAGACAACCCGGCGCGGGATTCAGCCCGGCGCGGCGAGGCGATCCTTGATCAACCGGGACACCGCGCCCATGTCGGCGCGGCCGGCGGCACGCTCCTTCACCAGCGCCATCACCTTGCCCATGTCCCGGGCGGAGGCGGCGCCGCTGTCGGCGATCGCGGCGGCGATCAGGGCGTCGAGTTCGCCGGCATCCAGCTTGGTCGGCAGATAGGCCTCGATCACGGCGATCTCGAAGCGCTCGACGGCAGCCAGATCCTCGCGGCCCGCCTGCTCGAACTGCGCGACGGAGTCGCGGCGCTGCTTGAGCATCTTCTCCAGCACCGTCAGCACCTGGGCGTCGTCGAGGACGATGCGCTCGTCCACCTCGCGCTGCTTGATCGCGGCGTTGACCAGCCGGATCACCCCGAGCCGCGGCTTGTCGCCCGCGCGCAGCGCGGTCTTCATGTCGTCGATCAGCTGGTCCTTGAGCGGCATCACGGCAGTTCCCGGACTATGAAATGCAAAGAGCCGGCGCGCCCGCGGCGGCGCCGGCCCGAAGCTGCACGGCGGACGCGCTCAGTAAAGGCGCGTGCGACGCGTGGTATCGCGCGACAACCGGCGCAGATGACGCTTGACCGCCGCGGCACGCTTGCGCTTGCGCTCCTGGGTCGGCTTTTCGTAGAACTCGCGCTTGCGCGTTTCGGCCAGGACGCCGGCCTTTTCGCACGTGCGCTTGAACCGACGCAGGGCGACTTCGAACGGCTCGTTCTCGCGAACCTTGACGTTGGGCATGGTGACTCCGCTGTAAACTGGCCCGGCTGATCGGGCGAGCCGCGAAGTATAGCGTGGACATCGGAAGCGTTTCAAAGCCGGTGCTCGGCATCGAATCCTCCTGCGACGAGACCGGGGTGGCGCTGTTCCAGCCCGGGCGCGGCCTGCTGGCCGATCGCCTGTACAGCCAGGTCGACCTGCATCAGGCCTATGGCGGCGTGGTGCCCGAACTGGCCAGCCGCGACCACGTGCGCAAGCTGCTGCCGCTGATCCGCGAAACCATGGCCGCCGCCGGCATGAACTTCCGTGATCTTGGCGGCGTGGCCTACACCGCCGGCCCCGGCCTGGTCGGCGCCCTGCTGGTCGGCGCCGCCGCGGCGCGCGCGCTGGCCTGGGCGCTGCAGATCCCCGCCATCGGCGTGCATCACATGGAGGCGCACCTGCTGGCGCCATTGCTGGAACCCGCGCCGCCGGCGCCGCCGTTCGTGGCGCTGCTGGTCTCGGGCGGCCACTCGATGCTGGTGCACGTGGCCGGGATCGGTCGTTATCGGCTGCTCGGCGACACCCTCGACGATGCCGCCGGTGAAGCCTTCGACAAGACCGCCAAGCTGCTCGGCCTGCCCTATCCGGGCGGCCCGGCGCTGGCGGCGCTGGCCGAGCAGGGCCGCGCCGGCGCTTTCCGCTTTGCGCGTCCGATGACCGACCGCCCGGGCCTCGATTTCAGCTTTTCCGGGCTCAAGACGCAGGTGCTGCTGGCCTGGCAGCGCAGCGATCGCAGCGCATCGACTCGCGCCGACATCGCGCGCGGCTTCGAGGACGCCGTGGTCGAGACCCTGGCGATGAAGTGCCGGCGCGCGCTGGCCGCCAGTGGCGCGCGCACCCTGGTCGTCGCCGGCGGCGTCGGCGCCAACCGCCGCCTGCGCGACGCGCTGGCCGCCGCAGCGACCGCGGACGGCTTCCGCGTCGCCTTCCCGCGGCTGCAGTTTTGCACCGACAATGGCGCCATGATCGCCTTCGCCGGCGCCCTGCGCCTGGCCGCCGGCCAGCACGACGACCGCGCGATCCGCGTGCTGCCGCGCTGGGACCTCGAAAGCCTGCCGGCGGTCACATGACGCCGCGGTCGCGGCGCCCCTCCTGCGACGGATCCCCGGAATTGCCATGGACCTCGTCTTCATCGACAACCTGCGCCTCGACGCCCTGATCGGCGTGCATGCGCACGAACGCGGCGCCCGCCAGCCGTTGCGCGTGGACCTGCAGATGGCCTGCGACACCCGCGCCGCCGCGGCCAGCGACCGTCTCGTCGACACGCTTGACTACGCGGCCGTGGCCCGGCGCCTGCAGGCCATCGCGGCGGCCGGCGACGCGCAGCTGGTCGAGGTGCTGGCCGAGCGCATGGCCGAATGCGTGCAGCGCGAATTCGGCGTGCGCTGGCTGCGGCTGCGGCTGGGCAAGCTGCAGGCACTGGCTGACGCCGACGCGGTCGGCGTGCAGATCGAGCGCGGCCTGCGGCTGCCATGAACGCCGTGCCGCCGGTGCGCGCCTACCTCAGCCTGGGCTCGAACATGGAGCCCGAGCGGCACCTGCGCGCGGCGCTGGACGCGCTTGCCGCGGCCTTCGGCCCGCTGCAGGTGTCGCCGGCCTACCGGACCCCGGCGCGCGGTTTCGCCGGACCGGATTTCCTCAATCTTGCGGTGGCGCTCGACACCAATCTGTCCGCGCAGGCACTGCGCGACTGGTTGCATGCACTCGAGTCACGTCTGGGCCGCGACCGCAGCGCGCCGCGCCTGTCCAGTCATACGCTCGATGCCGATCTGGTGCTGTACGGCGAGCAGGTCCCCGGCGACGACGGCGGCCTGCACCTGCCGCGCGACGATCTCAGCGCCCCCTACGTGCTCAAGCCGCTGGTCGACATCGCACCCGATGCCCGCGACCCGCGCAGCGGCCGCACGCTGACGGCGCTGTGGGCCGAGCACCCCGAGCGCGACCGACCGCTGCCCGCGGTCACGCTGCGCGGCTGACCCCGCCTCTGGCGATCGGCGCGGCGGGATGCTAGAAAAGCCCCGTCCATCCGACCGGGGAACGATCATGGCAGGCAAATTCGCGACCAGCTGGTCGCTGGTCAAGGCAAGTGCCGCGGTGCTCAAGAGCGATCGCGAACTGCTGGTGTTTCCGCTGCTGTCGGGCCTGGCCACGCTGCTGGTACTCGCCAGCTTCGCGCTGCCGTTCCTGGCGGCGGGCGGCATGCTGCATCTGCGCGAAGTCGCCGGCACGCATGCAGGCCTGGCCGCTGGCGACTACGCGATGCTGTTCCTGTTTTATCTCTGCCAGTACACCGTGATCTTCTTCTTCAACACCGCGCTGGTGGGCGCCGCGATGATGCGCCTGGACGGCGACAACCCCACGCTCGGCGACGGCCTGCGCCTGGCCTGGGGCCGGCTGCCGGCGATCCTCGGCTATGCCCTGATCGCCGCCACCGTCGGCATGCTGCTGCGGGCGCTGGAGCAGCGCGCCGGCTTCATCGGCCGCTGGATCATCGGCCTGCTGGGCGTCGCCTGGACGGTCGCCACCTTCCTGGTGGTGCCGGTGCTGGCCGCGACCGATGTCGACCCGGTGACGGCCGTCAAGGAGAGCGCCACCCTGCTGCGCCGCACCTGGGGCGAAAACCTGATCGGCAATGCCGGCATGGGCATCGCCTTCGGCCTGCTGTTCATGGCGCTGATGCTGGCCGGGGTCGGCGTGCTGGCGCTGGCGGTCGCCGCCCATTCGGCGCTCCTGATGGCGCTGGTGGCGGCGGCGGTCGTACTGGCAATCGTTCTGCTGGCGCTGGTGCAGAGCGCGCTGCAGGGTATCTACGCCGCCGCGCTGTATCGCTACGCCACCGGCGGCGATGCCGGTACCGGATTCGACCCGGCGCTGCTGGGACAGGCGTTCCGCGTCAAGGCCTGAGCGACGACGCGGCGCTCCAGCAGCGCCGCGTCCGCCTTATGCTTGCGCTTCCGGCGGCGCCCCCGCCCCGAGGCTGCCGCCGTGCACCTGTCGTTGCCTGATCCCGACACCGACGCGCTCGCCCATTCCGAGCGGCTGCGGACGCGCCTGCGCGAGCGCATCGCCGCACGCGGCGCGATGCCGTTTTCCGAATTCATGCAGCAATGCCTGTATGCGCCGGGACTGGGCTACTACAGCGCCGGCGCCGCCAAGTTCGGTCCGGCGGGGGATTTCATCACCGCGCCCGAATTAGGCCCGCTGTTCGCGCGCTGCATCGCGCGCGTGCTGGCACCGCTGTTGCCGAGCCTCGGCGTGCAGGCCGGCATCCTCGAACTGGGTGGCGGCAGCGGCGCCTTCGCCGCCGACGTGCTGCAGGCGCTGGCCGAGCTCGACGCGCTGCCGGCGCGGTATCGGATCCTCGAACCCAGCGCCGACTTGCGCGAGCGCCAACGCGCGCGCATCGCCGCCCTGCCGGCGCCGCTGGCAGCGCGCGTGGACTGGATCGGAGGACCGCCGGAAACACCCTGGCACGGCGTGCTGTTCGCCAACGAGGTGATCGATGCGCTGCCGGCGACGCGCTTCACCCTGCGCCACGGCGAAGTCTGCGAGGAGCATGTCGCGCTCGGTGGCGATGGCCGCTTCCTGCGCACCGACCGTCCCGCCGATGCACTGGTCAGCGCAGCCGTGCGCCACATCGAGCGTGACCTCGGAGAGCCCTTCGCCGACGGCTACCGCTCCGAGCTGCTGCCGCAGCTGCCCTACTGGATGCAGGCGATCGCCGGCACGCTCGAGGTCGGGCTGATGCTGTTCTGCGATTACGGCTTCCCGCGTCGCGAGTACTACCTGCCCGAGCGTCGCGACGGCACCCTGCAGGCGCACTATCGCCATCGCGCGCACGCCGACGTGCTGCGCTGGCCGGGGCTGCAGGACCTGACCGCATCGGTCGACTTCACCGCGCTGGCCGAGGCCGGCAACGGCGCGGGCTTCGGCGTCGCCGGCTATCTGCCGCAGGCGCAATTGCTGATCGCGAGCGGCTTGCCGCAGATCTTCGAGACCGCGCATGCGGCGGCGGCGGACGAGAACACGCGCTACCGGCTGGCGCAGGAGGTCAAGCAGCTGACCCTGCCGGGTGCGATGGGTGAACGTTTCCAGGCGCTGCTGCTGGCGCGCGGACTGGAGGCGGTCGCATGGCCCGCCGAGCTGCTGCTGGCGGACCAGTCACGCCGGCTGTAGCGCAGCGCGGTCCGCGACGCCTTCATTACATCCCGTTACGTCTGCGCATCGGGCGTGACGTCCCGCCGCGGCGGCAGCGGGCAACATGACCTTCGACAGGGGCAATGAACCCTGCGCGCCTTCACGCGTCTATGAAACACTAGCGCTCGCCACCCACGCTGCCGTCGCAAGCCGGCGCCGCAGCATTCATCGATTGTCGGGAAGAACCGCATGTCACGCACAAAGTGGATCGTGATCATCGTCGTCGTGGCGCTGGTGGGGGTGATCGGCTGGCGCCTGACGCATCGCGCCGGCAGCACGTCGCGAGCGACGGACGAGGCGCCCATCCCGGTCACGGTGGTACCGGTACGGCGCGAGAACGTTCCGGTCTATCTGACCGCGCTGGGCACCGTGCAGGCGCTCAATACCGTCACCGTGGTGCCGCAGGTCAGCGGTCAGCTGGTATCGATCGGATTCCGCGAGGGCCACGAACTGAAGAAGGGCGACCTGATCGCGCAGATCGATCCGCGCACCTTCCAGGCCGCGCTCGAGCAGGCGATCGGCAAACAGCAGCAGGACGCCGCGCTGCTGAGCGCCGCGCAGTACACGCTGCACAGCTATGAGGGCTTGTCCAGGCAGCAGTTCGTGGCGGCGCAAACCTTGCAGGCGCAGCAGCAGACCGTGCACCAGTATCAGGCGGCGGTGGCCGCGGACCGGGCGGCGGTGGACAGCGCGCGCGTGCAGCTCGGCTACACCAGCATCCGCGCGCCGATCGACGGCGTCGCCGGCCTGCGCCAGGTCGATGTCGGCAACATCGTCGGACCCGGCACCACCGGCGGCCTGGTGGTGCTGACGCAGATCCATCCGATCAGCGTGATCTTCAGCCTGCCGCAGCAGAACCTCGACGGCGTGCGCGCGGCGTTCGCGAAGAATGCACTGGATGTCGCCGCGCTCGACCGCACCGACAACCACGTGATCGCCAACGGCACGCTCAAGGTGGTCGACAACCAGATCGATCCGACCACCGGCAGCTTCAAGCTCAAGGCCGAGTTCGCCAATACCGAAAACAGTCTCTGGCCCGGCCAGTTCGTCAACGTGCGCATGCTGCTGAGCACGGTCAACGGCGGCCTGGTGGTGCCGGCGCAGGCGGTGCAGCGCGGGCCGAACGGCGACTACGTGTTCGTCGTGCAACCGGACCGGACGGTGGCCATGCGCGCAGTGACCACCGGCGGCGAGGTCGGCAGCAGCGCCGTCGTGATCGCGAAGGGCGTGCAGGCCGGCGAGCGCGTGGTCACCGAAGGCCAGTTCCGCCTCAAGCCCGGCAGCAAGGTGATCCCGCTGGCGCCCGGCCAGGTGCCGCCGGTGCCGACCGCTGCCGCGGCTCAGGGCAGGCGCGGCGGCGGCTAACCGATCAGGCATCGCCACAAGGACTCGCGCGTGGGATTTTCATCGCTGTTCATCCGTCGCCCCATCGCCACCTCGCTGCTGATGACGGCGTTGCTGCTGTTCGGCATTCTCGGCTACCGCACGCTGCCGGTGTCGGCGCTGCCCAACATCGAGGCACCCAGCCTGCAGGTGGTCACGCAGTATCCGGGCGCCAGCCCCTCGACCATGGCGCGCCTGGTGACCACGCCGCTGGAACGCCAGTTCGGCGAGATCGCCGGACTGGCGATGATGAGTTCGGAAAGCTCGCAGGGGCTGTCGGTGATCACCCTGCAGTTCGTGCAGAGCCGCAACATCGAGGATGCCGCGCAGGACGTGCAGGCCGGCATCAGCGCCGCGCGCGGTTCGCTGCCGGCCAACCTGCCGTATCCGCCGGTCTACAACAAGGTCAACCCCGCCGACGCGCCGATCCTGACCCTGGCGCTGACCTCCGCCACGCTGCCGGTGCGTGACGTCACCAACTACGCTGACAGCATCCTGGCGCAGAAACTGTCGCAGATCAGCGGCGTCGGCCTGGTCAGCGTCGCCGGCAACGTCAAACCGGCGGTGCGCATCCAGGTCAATCCGGCGGCGCTGGCCAATCTCGGCCTGACTCTGGAAGACGTGCGCAGCGCGATCACCCAGGCCAACGTCAACGCGCCCAAGGGCAGCCTCAACGGCAGCGAGCAGAGCTTCAGCATCGGCGCCAACGACCAGCTGCCGGATGCGCAGGCCTATCGCGACCTGATCATCAGCTACAACAAGGGCGCGCCGGTGCGCCTGTCGGACGTGGCCAGCGTCATCGACGGCGTCGAGAACGACCAGGTCGCCGCCTGGGCCAACGGCAAGCCGGCGGTGCTGCTCGACATCCGCCGCCAGCCCAGTGCCAATATCGTGCAGACGGTGGCGCAGATCCGCGCCGAACTGCCCGCGCTGCGCGCGGTGCTGCCGGCCGGCGTCACCCTGACGGTGTTCTCCGATCGCACCGAGACGATCCGCGCCTCGGTCGCCGATGTCGAGTTCACGCTGATGTTGGCGGTGATCCTGGTCGTCGCGGTGATCTTCGTGTTCCTGCGCCGGCTGTGGGCGACCGTGATCCCCAGCGTGGCGGTGCCGCTGTCGCTGGTCGGTACCTTCGGGGTGATGGCGTTCGCCGGCTTTTCGCTGGACAACCTCTCGCTGATGGCGCTGACCGTCGCCACCGGCTTCGTCGTCGACGACGCCATCGTGATGATCGAGAACATCGTCCGCTACATCGAGCAGGGCCGGCAACCGCGCGAGGCGGCCGAGATCGGTTCCAAGGAGATCGGCTTCACCATCCTGTCGCTGACGGTGTCGCTGATCGCGGTGTTCCTGCCGCTGCTGCTGATGCCGGGCGTCACCGGCCGGCTGTTCCACGAGTTTGCCTGGGTGCTGACGATCGCGGTGTCGCTGTCGGCGCTGATCTCGCTGACGCTGACGCCGATGATGTGCGCGTATCTGCTCAAGCCCGGCGCACTGCCGGCGCATGAGCAGCCACAGGCCGCTTCGCGCGGCTTCTATGCACGCATGGCGGAGGCTTACGGACGCAGTCTCGAATGGGTGCTTGAGCATCGTCCGCTGGTGATGGCGGTATTCGCCGCCAGCGTGGTGGTGACCGTGGCGCTGTATGTCTGGATTCCGAAGAGCCTGCTGCCGGACCAGGACACCGGGCTGATCACCGGCGTGGTCGAGGCCGACCAGAGCATCGCGTTCCCGGCCATGAAGCGACGCGTCGAGGCCGTGGCCGCCGCATTGCGCCAGGATCCCGATGTGGCCGGTGTCGCCGCCTTCGTCGGCGTCGGCAGCCTCAATCCGACCCTCAACCAGGGCCAGCTCAGCGTCGTGCTGAAACCGCGCAGCAGCCGGCCGGGACTGGCCGCCGTGCTGACGCGGCTGCAGCAAAGCGCAAGTGGCGTTCCCGGGGTGGCGCTGTTCCTGAAGCCGGTGCAGGACGTCACCCTCGATACCCGCGTCGCGGCGACTCAGTACCAGTTCGTGCTGCGCGATCTCGACAGCAGTGAACTCAACCGCTACGCACTGCGCATGGCGGCGGCGCTGAAGCAGCTGCCGCAACTGGCCGACGTCGACAGCAACCTCGCCGACCGCGGCCGCGAACTGAAGCTCGACATCGACCGCGCCGCGGCCTCGCGCCTCGGTGTGCCGATGCAGACCATCAACGACACGCTTTACGACGCCTTCGGCCAGCGCCAGATCTCGACCATCTTTACCGAGCTCAACCAGTACCGCGTGATCCTCGAGGTGGCGCCGCAGTTCCGCAGCGGCACCGCCCTGCTCGATCAGCTGACCGTGCGCACCAACGCCAGCGGCGCGCTCAGCGGCAGCAACGCCACCACCTTCGGCCAGGCGGCGTCGAGCAACTCGTCGACACCGACCGGCATCGGCGCGGCCAATACCGGCATCGTCATCGGCGGCGGCGGCACCGTACCGCTGTCGACGCTGGCCAGCGCGCGGCAGGCCTCGGCACCGCTGGTGGTCAGCCACTTCGACCAGATGCCCGCCGTGGTGATCTCGTTCAACGTCGCCGGCGGCTATTCGCTGTCGCAGGCGGTGGACGCGATCACCCGCGTCCAGCGGCAGATGGACTTCCCCGCCTCGCTGCGCGCCGGCTTCATCGGCTCGGCAGCCGAGTTCTCGGCCTCGCTGACCGACGAGGTGCTGCTGATCCTGGCTGCAATCGTGGTGATCTACATCGTGCTGGGCGTGCTCTACGAGAGCTACATCCATCCGCTGACGATTTTGTCGACGCTGCCTTCGGCCGGCGTCGGCGCGCTGCTGGCGCTGATCGTGTTCGGCATGCCGCTGTCGGTCGACGGCATCATCGGCATCATCCTGCTGATCGGCATCGTCAAGAAGAACGCGATCATGATGGTGGACTTCGCGATCGTCGCCCAGCGCGACGGCATGGCGCCGTTGCAGGCGATCCACCGTGCCGCACTGCTGCGCTTCCGTCCGATCATGATGACCACCGCCGCGGCGCTGCTGGGCGCGCTGCCGCTGGCGCTGGGCAACAGCATCGGCTCGGAGCTGCGCCGACCGCTCGGTGTCAGCATCGTCGGCGGCCTGCTGCTGTCACAGCTGGTGACGCTGTACACCACGCCGGTGATCTATCTGTACCTGGAACAGTTCGCGGCGTGGCTGCACGCGCACGGCATCCACCGCAGCGGGAGCGCGGAGCCCGACGCCGCATGAACATCTCCGCGCCCTTCATCCGGCGCCCGGTCGGCACCTCGCTGCTCGCAGTCGGCGTGCTGGTGGCGGGCCTGATCGCCTACAGCCTGCTCGGCGTCGGACCGCTGCCCAATCTCGAGTTTCCGGCGATCTTCGTCGAGGCCAATGTGCCCGGCGCGGACGCGCGCAACATGGCCAATACCGTGGCGGCACCGCTGGAGCGCCATCTCGGCCAGATCGCCGGCATCGACGAGATGAACTCGTCGAGCTCGGAAGGCTCCAGCTTCGTGATCATGCTGTTCGACGTCGGCCGCAACATCGACGACACCGCGCGCGATGTGCAGGCGGCGATCAACGCCGCCGCACCCGACCTGCCATCGAGCCTGCGTACCGCCCCGATCTACCGCAAGGCCAACCCCAACAACGCGCCGGTGCTGGTGCTGGCGCTGACTTCCGACACCCAGCCGCTGTCGCAGCTGTACAACATCGCCGATACCACGCTGGCGCCGCGGCTGTCGCAGATCTCGGGGGTGGCGCAGGTCGACGTGGCCGGCGGCGCCAAGCCGGCGGTGCGCGTGGACCTCAATCTGCGTTCGATGGCGGCGATGGGCCTGACCGGCGATCAGGTGCGCAACGCGCTGGTCGCGGCCAACGTGATCGCGCCGCAGGGCTATCTGTCCGACGGACATTCGCAGATCGCGATCGCCGCCAACACCACGCTGTCGACCGCGGCGCAGTTCGCCGACACCGTGATCGCGGTGCGCAGCGGCGTGCCGGTGCGACTGCGCGACATCGCCCATGTCTACGACGGCCAGCAGGACGCCTACCAGGCCGCCTGGTTCAACGGCCGGCGCTCGATCCAGCTGATGATCCGCAAGCAGTCCGACGCCAACGTGATCGCGATCGTCGATCGCGTGCGCGCGATGCTGCCCGAGCTGGACGCCATCCTGCCCGGCGGCGTGCGCCTGACGCCCTACTTCGACCGCACACCGACCATTCGCGCCTCGGTCGACGAGGTGCAGATCACGCTGTTCATCAGCCTCGGCCTGGTCGTGCTGACCATGCTGCTGTTCCTGCGCCGCTGGGCGCCGACCCTGATCGCCGCGCTGGCGGCGCCGCTGTCGGTCTGCGGCGCCTTTGTCGTGATGTACCTGCTGGGCTACACGCTGGACAATTTTTCGCTGATGGCGCTGGTGATCGCGATCGGCTTCGTCGTCGACGATGCCATCGTGGTGATCGAGAACATCCACCGCCATCTCGAGCAGGGCATGCGCCCGATGCAGGCCGCTTTCGCCGGCACCCGCGAGGTCGGCTTCACGGTGGTCTCGATCACCGCCTCGCTGGTGGCGGTGTTCGCGCCGCTGCTGTTCATGAGCGGCTTCTTCGGCATGCTGTTTCGCGAGTTCTCGGTGACCCTGGTGGCGGCGATCGTGATCTCGGCGCTGGTGTCGCTGACGCTGACGCCGGCGCTGTGCGGGCAGTTCCTGCGCCGCCATGACGAGGCCGCCGAAACATCGCGGCTGGGCCGCAAGATCGAGGCCTTCCACGCCGGGCTGCGCCGCTCGTACGCACGCGCGCTGGACTGGGCGCTGCAGCACCCGCGTACCTTCGCGCTGCAACCGCTGCTCCTGCTGGCGCTGACCATCGCGCTGATGGTGGTGGTGCCCAAGGGCTTCTTCCCGCAGCAGGACACCGGCGCGCTGGTGGCCTTCACCGAGGCCAGCGCGACCACCTCGCCGGCGGTGATGATGGAGCTGCAGCAGCGCGCGGCGAAGATCGTGCAGGACGACCCGGCCGTCGCCAGCGTCGGCTCGCGGCTGGGCAGCTGGCGCAGCGGCAGCGGCAACACCGGCCAGATGCTGATCAACCTCAAGCCGCTGGATGCGGGCCGGCACTCGTCGACGTTCGACGTGATGAACCGGCTGCGCCGCGAGACCTCGGTGGTGCCGGGCATCAGCGTCTACCTGCGGCCGGTGCAGGACATCGGCGGACCCGGCGGCGGCAACAGCAAGACCCAGTACAGCTACAACATCAAGGCCGACACCTACTCCGAGCTGGAGGAATGGGCGCCGAAGCTGGCGGCACAGATGAAAAAGTCGTCGATCTTCCGCGACGTCAGCACCAGCCTGCAGGGCGCCGGTCTGCGCGAGACGCTGGACATCAACCGCACTGCCGCCGCGCGCCTCGGCGTCAGCATCGGCGCCATCGACAGCGCGCTCTACAACGCCTTCGGCCAGCGCCAGATCTCGACCATCTATTCCGACCTCAACCAGTACCAGGTGGTGCTGAGCACGCTGCCGGGCATGGCCGAGTCGCCGGCTTCGCTGAAGCACGTGTTCGTGAAGACCGGTTCCGGCGGCATGGTGCCGATCACGGCCGTCGCCACGCTGCAGCCCGGCCTGGCGCCGACCGAGATCGATCACGAGGGCCAGCTCGCGGTGATCACTCTCAACTTCAACCTGGCACCCGGCGTGGCGATGTCCACGGCGGTAACCGCGATCAACCGCATCATGCAGGCGCTGCGCATGCCCGGCGACATCCGCGGCGCCTTCGGCGGCGACTTCCGCCGCTTCACCGAGCAGCAAAGCAACACCCCGCTGCTGCTGCTCGGCGCCCTGCTGGCGGTCTACATCGTGCTCGGCATGCTGTATGAAAACCTGGTCCACCCGATCACGATCCTGTCCACCCTTCCGGCCGCCGGCGTCGGCGCCATGCTGGCGCTGCTGATCACCAACACCGAGCTGTCGGTGGTCTCGATCATCGCCATCGTGCTGCTGATCGGCATCGTCAAGAAGAACGCCATCATGATGGTGGACTTCGCC
>JAGWPB010000068.1 GCA_028870665.1 Lysobacteraceae bacterium | reverse complement strand
CGTGCGCGAGGACGTCGGCCGCCACAACGCGCTCGACAAGCTGATCGGCGCGCTGGTGATGCGCGGCTTCGATCCCGCCGCCGGCTTTCTGCTGCTGACCAGCCGCGCCAGCTACGAGATGGTGGTCAAGGCGGCGATGGCCGGCATCACCGTGCTGGCGGCGATGTCGGCGCCGACCGCGCTGGCGGTGTCGCTGGCGCAGAGCGCCGGACTCACCCTGATCGCCTTCGCCCGCCGCGATGGCCATGTGATCTACACGCGCCCGGAGCGCCTGGTCGCCGGAGGCATCCCCGCATGAAGGACCCGGTCGATCATCTGGTCACCATGACCAATGACATCGCGCACTTTTTCGCCGTCGAATCCGATCGAGCCAGGGCGGCCGACAGCGTCGCGCAGCACCTCAAGCAGTTCTGGGATCCGCGCATGCGCCGGCGCATCCTCGCCCACCTGGCCGCCGGCGGGGCCGGCCTCGAACCGCTGGCCGCCGCGGGCGTGCGCCGGCTGGCCGAGCTGGACCGCGTCACGGCCGCTTGAGCGACAATCACGCAACGCACGATCGATCCCGGGGCGCAACTATCCAGCGTGTCCCCGCCATGCGCGCCCGGGGTCCGGCCCTGTACCGAGCCCGGGCTGAAACCGGAGTTGCCCGATGACCGCCACCGCCGACTTCATCCCGCTTGCACTCTGCGTGCTCACCGTCTCCGACACGCGCAGCGCCGCCACCGACAGCTCCGGCGACTATCTGGCCGCCGCGCTGACCGAAGCCGGGCATCGCCTGCACGCACGCACGCTGCTGCCGGACGACCGCTACCGCCTGCGCGCGATCGTTGCGGCATGGATCGCCGACCCCGTGGTCGACGGCGTCCTGATCACCGGCGGCACCGGCTTCACCGGCCGCGACAGCACACCCGAGGCGATCGCGCCGCTGCTGGACAAGGACATGCCCGGCTTCGGCGAGATGTTCCGGGCGCTTTCGTACGAGGAGATCGGCACCTCGACCCTGCAGTCGCGCGCCTTCGCCGGACTGGCCAACGCCACCTTCGTGTTCTGCCTGCCGGGATCGACCTCGGCCTGCCGCACCGCCTGGGACAAGCTCATTCGCGTCCAGCTCGACGCGCGCACCCGCCCCTGCAATCTCGCCAGCCTGCGGCCGCGCCTTCGGGAATCCTGAGCGGCGCCGGTCGGGCAGGCCTGCGGCGTGCCGTTGTCCCGCAGCCGCCTGCTGCCGTGATCATCGAGACCGGCATGGCCGCAACGACCGCATGCAACCGCCGGACGCGAGTTCGCGGTCCGATCCGGCCGGTCGAACCCGCCTCAGCGCGTGAGGTTGTCCCACTCGGCCGGCGTGTTGCAGTTGCTCATCGCCGCGGCATCCCCGGCACCGAGCGGCAGACTCTCGACTGCGACCGCGGCCTGCAAGGCAAGGACCGACCGGCGACGGCCGGATTCGCCTGCGATCGCCTGCAGCCGCTCGCGGACCGCCGCGCTCGCATCGAGCCGCATCGGCAAGGCGAAATCCGCGAACCGCACGCAGGCGGCCTGCGCTGCCTCGGTCAACAGCCGCCGGATCAGCCGCGGATCGAGCAGCGGCATGTCGATGGGCACGCACAGCAGGCGCTGTCCGGGCAGGGCTTCGACCACGGCGAGCAGACCGGCGATCGGTCCGCCGTCCTGAAGCGTGTCGGGAATGCAACGATAGCCGGGGTACTGCCCGCTGACGACGCGGGCGTCGATGCCGCCTTGCGCGAGCAGCTCGAGCATGTGGTCCAGCAGCGAACGACCGCGAAACGGCAGCTGCGCCTTGTCACACCCCATGCGCAGGGATTTCCCTCCCGCGAGCACGACACCGGTGACTTCGGCGGGCAGGTTGCCTGCACTCATGAACGACCTCCGGCTGCCGAACCGTATGGCGGCGCTGCACCCGCGAAACGCAGCGGGCACTGCCGCGTCTTCGTGCGCGACGGCCCGGCCAGGCCCGCCGGACCCGGCGTCCTCAGGGACCGTGAGCGGCCTGGCGCTTCCTGGCGCGCGGCGGCCTGGTCTCGGACTCGGCGATGATGCACCGCAGGTACTCGATGCCCTCCTCCTCCGGGAAGAAGCCGATCACGTCCGCCACCGACAGCCCGTAGCGTTCGCGAAGGGCGAGGAATTCCGCCCGGGCCCTCGCCTTCACGGCGTCCTTGGAGGTCGGATCCGGCGCACGCTGCTGCGCCGCGCGCTCGAGTGCGGCGAGCTCTTCCTGGAAACGTCGAAATGCGTCTTGGGGGACGGCCATGGGGCGATGCGGAGTGGGTTGTCGGCGAGCCATTGTCGCATGCGGCGGCATGCCCGGCGGCTGAAGCGCACCGCCGCCCGGGGTCCGCAGGCTGGCGGTTCGCCGGCCTGCCGCGGCGAATGCCCCGTGCCCAGCGCGCAAAGGGCATGGTATTGCCGGGTGTGCAAGCATTGATCCTGATTCGACCGTCGTGAGGGGGAGTGATGACCGGTTCCGGGTTGGCAAAGGCGTGCGCGTACGTACTGGGCCTGTCGATGATGGCCGTCGCCACCTGCCATGCGAAGAAGCCCGCGCATCACGACGGGCACAAGATGGCGTTCCGCTTCATCGGTCCTGCGCACGGCAATCGCGTGGCGTCTTTCGCGGGCATTCCGGGCGATACCACCACCTACTATCTCGGCGCCTCATCCGGCGGCCTGTGGAAGTCGAACGACGGCGGCAACGCCTGGAAGCCGATTTTCGACAAGGAGCCCGCGGCCGCTATCGGCGCCATCGCGGTGGCGCCATCCGATCCGCGGATCGTCTGGGTCGGAACCGGGGAACCCTGGGTGATCCGTGGTGCCGACATCGGCGGCGACGGCGTTTACAAGTCCGTCGATGCCGGCAAGACCTGGCAGCGCATGGGCCTGACCCGGACCGGCCGCATCGCCCGCATCCTGATCGATCCCCGGCATGCGCAGACCGTGTTCGTCTGCGCCGAGGGTCGGCTGACCGGACCGCAGCAGCAGCGCGGCGTCTTCGTCAGCCACGACGGCGGCAAGACATGGAGCCGATCGCTGTTCGTGAATGCGGATACCGGCTGTTCGGGTCTGACGATGGATGCGCACGATCCCGACACGCTGTTCGCCGGGACCTGGCAGGTCGTGATGCATGCCTGGGGCGAATTCAGCGGCGGCCCCGGCAGCGGCGTCTTCGTCACCCATGATGGCGGCGCCACGTGGCAACGTATCGTCGGCCACGGCCTGCCGCACTCGCCGCTCGGCAAGATCGATGTCGCGATCGCGCCCAGCGACTCCCATCGCGTCTATGCGTTGATCGAGACGCACGACCAGGGCTCGGTATGGCGCTCCGACGACGGCGGCAGGAACTGGCGCACCGTCAGCTGGGATCGCACCCTGATCGGACGCGCGGGCTATTACATCCGCATCGCGGTTTCACCCGGGAATGAAAACAAGGTCTACATCGCCAACAGCGGCTTCCATGTCTCCACCGACGGCGGCAGAACGTGGCCGGAAAAGCACTGGGGCGGAGACAATCACGACATCTGGATGGACCCCGAGAATCCCGCGCATTTCGCCATCACCTATGACGGCGGGGCGGAGATCACGACCACCGGCGGGCGCGGCTTTCACCGCGTCTCGCTGCCGCTCGGCCAGATGTACCACGTCGCGGTGGACGACCAGATTCCGTACGACGTCTACAGCAACATGCAGGACGACACCACGATGCGCGGCCCCAGCGTCCCCCGTCCCGGCGACTGGGACAACGGCCCGCAGGGCTGGGATTACGGCATGGGCGGCTGCGAATCCGGCTTCACCCTGCCCGACCCGGCGAATCCGGACATCGTGTGGGCAAGCTGCTATGGCGACGAGGTCACGCGCTGGGACGCGCGCACGCACGAGGCGCGCTCGGTCAGCCCGTGGCTGCATACCCTCGATTCCGCGCCCGACCAGACCCGCTACCGCTGCCACTGGACCGCGCCGCTGGCGATCGACCCATTCGACCACGACACGGTCTATTACGGCTGCCAGGTGGTCTTCAAGACCAGCAACGGCGGCCAGAGCTGGAGCGTGATCAGCCCCGACCTGTCCACCCGCGACCCCAGCCGCGTGGTGTCCTCCGGCGGGCTGATCGGCGACAACCTGGGCCAGTTCTACGGCGAGGTGATCTTCGCGCTGGCGCCCTCGACGATCGAAAAGGGACTGCTCTGGGCCGGAACCAATGACGGCAAGCTCTGGTACACCCGCGACGGCGGCGGCCACTGGACCGATGTCACCGCCCATGTCGGGATGAAGCCCTGGGGCACGATCACCAGCATCCAGCCCTCCTTCTTCAGCCCCGGAACGGCCTATGTCTCGGTCGATTACCACCTGGAGGACGACCGCGACCCGTACATCTACAAGACGACCGACTACGGCGAAAGCTGGACCCGGATCAGCAGCAACCTGCCGCGGGGCGAGCTGTCCTACGTCATGAACGTTTCCGAAGATCCGGATTGCCGGGGCCTGCTGTTCGCCGGGACCGGCGAT
Source organism: Lysobacteraceae bacterium (assembly GCA_028870665.1). GTDB lineage: Bacteria > Pseudomonadota > Gammaproteobacteria > Xanthomonadales > Rhodanobacteraceae > Metallibacterium. The sequence goes on along the minus strand of JAGWPB010000068.1, from coordinate 8,261 downwards.
GCGCTCTACGACTCGCTCGATGACGGCGGCCACTGGTCGCCGCTGAGCGAGGGGCTGCCGCACTCGCCGGTGACCTGGACCGTGGTGCAAAAGCGCTTCCATGATCTCGTGGTGTCGACGTGGGGCCGCGGCCTGTACATCCTCGACGACATCACGCCGCTCGAGCAGCTGGCCGAACACCCGACCACGACCGCGGTGCGCCTGTTCACGCCGCGGCCGACCTATCGGCTGCTGCGCGATCCCCATGCCTACATCGATTTCGCGCTGGCCTCCGCGCCAAAGGGCGATGCCGTCGTGCGGATCGTCGATGCGAGCGGCGCCATCATCCGCACGCTGCAGCTCAAGGGCCACGCCGGGATCAACCGCGTCAGCTGGGATCTGTTCTACGACGACCTGACGCCGATCGTGTTGCGCACGATTCCGCCCGAGGACCCGCACATCTGGGCGGAGTCGCGTTTCAAGGGCCGGGATTTCCGCCCCGTCACGCACTGGGGGATGCCGGCGGTCGTGCACGGCCCGCTGGCGATCCCCGGCCACTACCAGGTGCGCCTGACCGTGAACGGGACGACCGAGACCGCGCCCCTGGTGATCCTGCGCGACCCGCACAGCGAAACCGGCATCGCCGGCATGGCGGCGACGCTGAAGCTGCAGCAGCGCATTGCCGGCGACGTCCACCAGGTCGCCGGCATGGTCAATCTGCTCGAGCAGATGCGCGCGCGCCTGGAGCGCCTGGAGCACCGGTACGCGGATGATCCGCCGACCCTGCGCGAGGTTCGGGCCATGGACCAGGCGATGCAGGGCGTCGAGTACGAACTGTTCTCGCGCCACCTGGCGCCCAGCGACGACAAGTACTTCGTCTCCGCCTACAAGGTCTACTACAACCTGCTGTGGCTCAACGCCGAGATCGGCACGGGTGCCGGCGATGTGGCGGGCGGTGCCGATTTCGGACCCACGGACACCGCGCCGATGCTGCTGTCGATGATCGAGAAAAACCTGCGGCGGGGAGCCGGGGACTACCAGGCGCTGATGGCACGCGTGCCGGCCTTCAATGCCGCGCTGCGCAAGCAAGGCATCAAGCCGCTCGACACCGCGCTGGGACCGCTGCCGGATCTGAAAAAGGCCTATCCCGAGGACATGCACGAGGCGGCTGACGAGGACTAGCCGGATCGTCCCCGACGGCGATCGCGCGCAACGGGCGGTTGCAGACCGGTCCGGGTTCCGGGCGGGCGCCGCCGCGTCGCCCATCACCCGGCGTGGCCGCTAGACTCGAATCCACTCGAAGGATGACGACCATGGAACAGGGCATGAAGGTGTGTCCCGCGTGCGGCGAAGCCATCCAGGCCGTCGCCCACCTCTGCCGCTACTGCGGCACGGATCTCGATGCCTACGTCGCCACGCGCGAGGCGGGCACCGAACGCACGCTCTTCTCGGGCCACCCCAAGGTGATCTACCGTTTCGGCCAGTACGTCTGGGTGATCATCACGCTCGGCATCGCCCTGATCGTCTACTGGCTGCGCAGCCTGTCGACCACCTTCACGATCACCAGCCAGCGCGTGCGCATCGAGCGCGGGATCCTGTCCAAGGTCCAGGACAATCTCGAACTGTTCCGGGTCGATCACTTCGACCTGCTCAAACCGCTCGGCATGCGCCTGCTGGGCCAGTGCCGGGTGCACTTGCGCTCGTCGGACCCGGACATGGCGGCGGTTGACCTGTACGGCATCCCGGGTCTGGAGGCGCTGGCCGACACCCTGCGCGAATGCTCGCTGCGCGAACGCGCGCGCCGTCGCGTGATGCCCATTGAGCAGATGTAGTCCGGCAGGTGCGCGGGGCACGGTGCTGCGTGTGGCGGGTCGCGATCGGATCCGGCCGTTGCGGCGCGGCAAGGCCATGCGATTCGCCAAATCGCCCGGGTTTGCAAGGCCAGGGTGGCGCGCCCGGAGGGATTCGAACCCCCGACCACTGCCTTCGGAGGGCAGTACTCTATCCAGCTGAGCTACGGGCGCGTGTCGCCGATTTTGGCATGGAATGACGCGCGGCGGCGACGTACCCGACCCGCAGGACCGCACGCTCCGGGCGCGTCCCGGTCGGCGACGCATGGGCTTGCGATTGCGCTTGCGCGGGCGCTTGCGCGAGCGAGCGAGCCGTCGCGTCACCGCCCGCCCGCCGCCGCGGCGATCCGGATCGCTGTTGGCTGCGGCGGGGTCCACGTTATACTTTCACGTCACAGACGCTGGGCCGGCAGCTCTCCGGTCATCTCCCGATTGCCAAGGTGTCTTCCGTGAGCGGTCCCATCAGCAAGTCCGACCAGACCTTTCTGCGCCAGTTCTCGACGGTCATCGCCGGACTGGTGGCGCTGATCATCGTGCTGGCCCTGTTTGCGCTCTATCTGTACGACTTGCAGCCGACCTCCAGCGATCCGGCGCAGGTCCAGGCGACCGACGCGCGGCTGACGCCGGTCGGCGCGGTATACGCCGGTGCCACCGGCCAGGCGGCGATGGCCGCCGCTGCGGCCGCTGCGGCCAAGGCCGCCGCCTCGCAGGTCGCCTATGGCGGCACCCTCGACGGCAAGACCATCTTCGGCCAGCTGTGCACCAGCTGTCATACCGCCGGCGTCGCCGGGGCGCCGATCCTGGGCAACAAGACCATGTGGGGTCCGCGTATCGCGCAGGGCCTCGCCACCCTGGTCAAGCACGCCGAGGACGGCTACCACGGTCCCGATGGCAACTTCATGCCGCCGCGCGGCGGCAATCCGGCACTGACCAATGCCCAGATCGAAGCGACGGTGAAGTGGATGGTGTCGCAGGTGAAGTAAACCGCGGCGATGCCGACCGCTCGAAAACGCCGCCCTTCGGGCGGCGTTCTGCTTTCAGGGCTCGATGAGGCCGGCCCGCAGGGTGGCCGCGGCCGCGATCAGCGCGGGGAAAAAGTCGCGGAAGTGCCGGATGAGCGCGGCATCGTCGGCGACCAGCACGGGCAGCGCCGTCGCCAGCGGATTGGCATGCCGCAGCCGCCTGGACAGGCCGACCAGCGTCGCCGCGATCTCGCCGCGGTCGGCATAGGCGGCCGGCAGATCGCGCGCCTGCATGTAGCGCACGAAATCGTGCATGCGCGGCGGCATGGATGCCGCGCGCGCGATGAGCAGGTCCTGTACGCGGGCGCTGAAAGCGGCGAGAGGCAGCGCGCTCCAGCGCGGAAATTCACGCGCCAGGCAATGATCGAACCAGACATCGAGCAGGATGCCGGCATAGCGGCGCAGCGGCGGGGCGAACCGCGCGCGCGCGGCGGTGACCACGGGATGGGCATCGGTGTACTGATCGATCCGGCGGTGCAGGCGGATGCCGGCGCGCACCGCCGCCGGCAGCGCCGGATCGGGCGCGCCGCGCACGAAGTCGGCCAGCAGGCCGCCGAAGACCAGGTCGGAGTCGTCGCCGGCCAGCAGGGCGTGGGCGAGGTGATTCATCGTCGCCGACCGCAGGCGGTGCCCGTTATCATGCGCCGCATGTCCGCATCCCCGCTCGCTCCCGCACCCGCCGTCTTTCCGGACACGGCCGCCAGCTTCGCGCTCGCCGGCCCGGCGGGCAAGCTGGAAATCGCCGTCGACGTGCCCGCACCCGCCGCCGCACGCCGCGGCGTGGCGGTGATCAGCCATCCCGACCCGCGTCAGGGCGGCACCCTGCACAACAAGGTGGTGACCATGCTCGAACGCGCGCTGCGCGAATCGGGCCTGGCCACGGTGCGCTACAACTTCCGCGGTGTCGGCGGCTCCGAAGGCGCGCACGACGACGGCCGCGGCGAGAGCGACGACCTGCTGGCGGTCGCGGCCTGGGCGCGCGCGGCCCACCTTGGCGATGCGCTGTGGCTGGCGGGGTTTTCCTTCGGCAGCTACGTCAGCCTGCGCTGCGCACCGGCGCTCGCGCCCGCCGCGCTGGTCACGGTCGCGCCGCCGGTCGGCGTGCGCGACTTCGCCGACATCCCGACACCGGTCTGCCCGTGGCTGCTGGTACAGGGCGAGGCCGACGAGATCGTCGATGCCGCGACGGTATTCGCCTGGGCCGATGCGCTGGACCCGGCGCCGGTGGTGGTGCGCATGGCCGATACCGGGCATTTCTTCCACCGCCGCCTGCTCGATCTGCGCGGCGCGGTGAAGCATGCGGTGCGCGGCTGGCTACCGCCGTTGCGGGACAGCGCGTGACGGGAGATCCATCGGCCGGACCCGGCGCGCGCTATGCCGCCGGCGTGGCGGCGCGGCAGTGGCAGGATGATCCCGCGCAGCAGGCTGCGCTGGCAGCGCTCGATCGCCTGCATGCGCTGCTGCTGCGCGAGCCGCCGCGCGCTTCGCTGCGGACCTGGCTGGGCATCGGTGCGAGGCCGCCGGCACCGCGCGGCCTGTATCTTTGGGGCCGGGTCGGCCGCGGCAAGACCTTCCTGATGGATCTGCTGGCCGCCGCGCTGCCGCCCGCCATCGTGCTGCGCCGGCATTTCCACCGCTTCATGGCCGGGGTGCATGACGCGCTCGCGGAGCACGACGGCGAGCGCGATCCGCTCGAGCGCGTCGCCGCCGATATCGCCGCGCACGCGCGCGTGCTGTGTCTCGACGAGTTTTTCGTGCAGGACATCGGCGATGCCATGATCCTCGCCCATCTGCTGCAGGCGCTGTTCCGGCGTGGGGTGCTGCTGGTGACCACCTCCAATACGGCACCGGCCGAGCTGTATCGCGACGGCCTGCAGCATGCGCGTTTCGCGCCGGCGATCGCACTGCTGGAACAGCACTGCGAGGTGCTGGAGATGGTCTCCGACCATGACTGGCGTCTGCGGGCGCTGAAGCAGGCGCCGACCTGGCACACCCCGGCGGGGCCGGACGCCGAGCGCGCACTGGCGGCGGTCTTCGAGCGCCTCGCGCAGGCGCCGGGCGAGGCGGGCGGCATCCTGACCATCAACGGCCGCGGCATCCCCTGCACGCGTGCGGCGGGCGCGGTGGCCTGGTTCGCCTTCGATGCGCTGTGCGACGGCCCGCGCGCGGTCGGCGACTACATCGAGATCGCGCGCAGCCACGACGCCGTGCTGCTGTCCGGCGTGCCGCCGTTCGGACCCGACAACGAGGATCCGGCGCGCCGCTTCGTCAACCTGGTCGACGCGTTCTACGACTGCCGCGTCAAGCTGGTCTGCTCGGCCGCGACGGCGATCGTCGATCTCTACGACGGCGAGCGCCTGCGCGTCGAGTTCGCGCGCGCCGAGAGTCGCCTGATCGAGATGCAGAGCGAGGATTACCTCGCCGGCGAGCACCGCGGCTGAATGCCGCAGCGGCGCGATGCGATACTGGTGCAGCCCGTATGTAAGGGGAGGCGCTTCATGCCGGTCCTGCCTTTCGTGAATACCCGTCAGCGCCAGTTCGAGGCGCTCGTGCGCGCGCACAGCGGCGAGCTGTACCGCTACGCCTACTGGCTGTGCGGGCAGGCGGCGCTGGCCGAGGATCTGGTGCAGGAAACCCTGTTGCGCGCCTGGAAGGGCCTGGAGGCCCTGCGCGAGGCCGAGGCCGCGCGCGGCTGGCTGTACACGATCCTGCGCCGCGAGCATGCGCGCCTCTACGAACGGGTGCGGCCGGGCCTGGACGAGCTCGACGAGGAGCAGCACGCGGCCGAGATGGCCTGGTCCGATCCCGAGCGCCAAGGCAGCGATGCCGAGCTGCGCGCGGCGATGCTGGCCCTGCCGCCGAAGTATCGCGAGCCGCTGCTGATGCAGGTGCTGGGCGGCTACAGCTGCGAGGAAATCGCCGACGAGCTCGGCATCAAGTCCAATGCGGTGATGGTGCAGCTGTTTCGCGCCCGCCAGAAACTGAAGGAGGCGCTGTCCGAACGCAGCGAGACGAACCATGGACTGTCTTGAATTCCGCCGGCAACTGGGCGCCGAGCCGGGCCGTCGCGACGCCGCGTTCCTCGCCCACCGCGATGCCTGCCCGGCCTGCGCCGCGGCGTGGACCCGCGCCCAGCAGTTTGAACGTCGACTGGCCGACGCGCTGGCGGTGACGCCGCCGCCGCGCCTGGCCGAGCGCATGCTGCTGGCGCAGGCCACCGGCGAGCGCCTGGCGCGGCGCAAGTACCTGCAGCGGGGACTGGCGCTGGCGGCCTCGGCCGGCGGCGCATTCGTCCTGGGGCGCTTCCTCGGCACGCGCGACGATGACAGTGAGAGCCTGCGGGCGCTGGCGGTGGCCCATCTGCCGGGCGAGGCGTTCGCGCTGGGCCTCAAGCAGCCGATCGCGGTCAGCGCGATCGAGCAGGGCTTTCTCAATCGGGGCATCCGTCTGGCGGCCAGTCCGCCGCCGGACGTGACCTACGTGCACGACTGCCCGGTCGGCCCCTACCGCACGGTCCATCTGGTGATGCAGCGCGGCGGCCTGCCGGTGACGGTGATCTACGTCGTCGGTCACCGCAATCGCGCCCATGACCGCTTCGAGCGCGCGGGCTGGCACGGCACCGTGGTGCCGCTGCGCGCCGGCACCCTGGTGGCGATGGCCGCCAACCCCGAACTGCTGGCCGGCGCGGTGCGCGACTGGCGTCGGAGTCTCGACGGCCCCGCGGCGGGCGGCCCCCTGGCCTGACCCGGACCTCGCCGCCGCCGGCTCGGCGACGGCGAGGCTGCAACGCCTTGCCACGCCGATCCCTGCTTTGTCTATGATCGACGCTTCGCCGCCGCCGGATTGCCCCCCATGCGCCACGTCCGTTCATTCGCCGCCCTGCTCGCCCTGACCCTCGGCGTGGCCGGCAGCGCCGTGCAAGCCGCCCCGCAACCCGCGCCTGCGGCTGTTCCGGCGCAGGATCTGGCCGCGCTGCAGTGGCGCCTGATCGGGCCGTTCCGCGGCGGCCGCGTGCTGGCGGTGACCGGCGTGCCGCAGCATCCACAGCGCTTCTACTTCGGCGCGGTGGACGGCGGCGTGTGGGCCAGCGACAACGCCGGGCGCACCTGGACACCGATCTTCGACCGCGAACCGGTGGGCTCGATCGGCGCGATCGCGGTGGCGCCGTCGAATCCGGACGTGATCTACGTCGGCAGCGGCGAGGCCGACATGCGTTCGGACATCGCGCTGGGCAACGGCATGTACAAGTCGGTCGATGCCGGCAAGACCTGGACGCGCATCGGCCTGACCGACACCCAGGCGATCGGCAGGATCCTGGTCGATCCGCACGATGCGAACGTCGTCTACGTCGCCGCGCTGGGCCATCCCTACGGCGCCAACGCCGAGCGCGGCGTGTTCAAGAGCACCGACGGCGGCCGGACCTGGACCCGGGTGCTGTACAAGAACGCCGACACCGGCGCGATCGACCTCGCCTTCGATCCGGCCAACAGCCGGGTGATCTACGCCGCGCTGTGGCAGACGCGACGGCCGCCGTGGAACGTGTACCCGCCGTCCAACGGTCCCGGCTCGGGCCTGTACAAGTCCAGCGACGGCGGCGCGCACTGGAGCGAGATCAGCCAGCCCGCGCACGGCTTCGCCGCCGATCCCGGCCGCATCGGCATCGCGGTCGCGCCCTCCGACCCGCAACGCGTGTATGCCATGGTCGACGCCAAGGCCGGCGGCCTCTACCGCTCCGACGACGGCGGCGCGACCTGGACCCACGCCAGCAGCGACGTGCGCGTCTGGCAGCGCGGCTGGTACTTCGGCGGCATCACCGTCGATCCGCACGACGCGAACCGGATTTACGCGGCCAACACCGCGCTGTACGAGTCGCGTGACGCCGGCAAGGCCTTCGTTCCGATCAAGGGCGCGCCCGGCGGCGACGACTACCACGTGCTGTGGATCGATCCGGCCGACCCGGCGCACCGCATCCTCGGCGTCGATCAGGGCGCGGTCGTCTCGGTCGACGGCGGCAAGGTGTGGTCGAGCTGGTACAACCAGCCGACCGCGCAGATGTATCACGTGGTCACCGACAACCGTTTCCCGTACCGGGTCTGCGGCGCGCAGCAGGACTCCGGCGCGGCCTGCGTGCCCAGTCGCACCGGCACCATCGACGGCATCAACATGATGCAGTTCCACGAGACCCGCGCCGGCGGCGAGAGCGGGATGGTCGCGCCCGATCCGCGGGATCCCGACATCGTCTACGGCGGCACCGTCGACAAGCTGGATCTCAAGACGCAGCAAACGCAGTCGGTCGATCCGACGCTCGCCCTGCCCGGCACCTACCGCGTGACCTGGACGCTGCCGCTGGTGTTCTCGGCGGCCGATCCCAGGGCGCTGTACTTCGGCAACCAGCGCATCTTCCGCACCA